>MWBZ01000002.1 GCA_002069765.1 bacterium ADurb.Bin243 | reverse complement strand
TATAAAGCTCGCAGGGCGAGCCCCAGCCTCAACTATTCACTATCCACTCTACACTATTCACTGATAAACTTACCCACATGAAATGAATAAGAACCTAATTTTTAATAGTCCGCCCCCGGCCGGCGCGTTCTAAAAAAATCGAACCGCCGCCCGTTTTATATTTATGTATTTTAATAATATTGCAGTCTAATTGTCAAGATAAATAAAATAAATTGTATTTTAAAGAGAATAATGATAAAATTTTAATATGCTGAAGTTAATCTTTTACGGCCTGATATACGGCTTTATGATTTCGATCCCCATAGGGCCCGCCAATATCGAACTGATAAAACGCGGAATGCATTCCGGTTTCAAAGACGCTTTCGAGGTGGGGCTAGGAGCGGCGGCTTCCGACGCCATGCTCTGCCTTCTTGTATATTTCGGCGTAGTGAAAATTTTATTGGCTTCCAAACTGATCAACATCCTTCTCGGCCTGGGCTGCGGCATGCTTATGTTTTATTTCGGCATAAGCGGCCTCAAAGCCATATTCATAGACAGGCACAAGCCCGACGTTTTAAAATATATAAAGGGGCCTGAAGTAAAGGGCGCCCCGCTTGCGACCGGTTTCAGCGTTAACACCACCAACCCTATGGTAATAGGCTTCTGGGTGGTTTTTCTCGGCGCGGTGACATCTTACGGCCAGAACCGCGAATGCTTCGCTCTTTATCCTAAATCTTCGATATTTCTCTTCGCGCTGTCGGTATTCTGCGGATCGCTGGCATGGTTTTACATACTGGCCAAAATCGTCCAGAAGGGGAAAAAATATATCAGCTCGTCTCTTTTCGAATTAATCTCCTTCATATGCTCTACGCTGTTCATATTATTCGGTTTCGCGCTTTTATTCGGCGTGACTAAAATCATTATGTCTTAGCCGGCCGCACAATTCAGGCATCAAAGTCCACTGGCGGCAATATTAAAGAAAATTATATATAACTTATATTTAATATTTGATTATTCGTCTCAAAAATGTTATAATGATAAATAAATCAGCTATAACGGAGGCAGATATGCTCGCGAAAAAATTCACGATACCTAAAATGGCTTGCGGAAATTGCTTTAATGTTATTAAAAACGCCTTAACTAAAATAAACGGAGTTAACGGCATAACTTGCGATTTGAATTCCAGAACGGTAAGCGTCGATTTCGACGAAACGCTCACCAGCGACGCCGCCGTCTCCGACAAATTATCGAAGATCGGCTTCCCTCCCGAAATCAATGGATAAAAAGAGCGAAAACATGAAAAATATAAAGCTTCAGATAAGCGGAATGTCGTGCGTCAACTGCTCTAATTCGATAGAATCCTATTTAAAAAGCTCCGAAGGCGTTAAAAGCGTAACCGTCGATTTCATGACGGGGCGGGCGGCCGCCGAATACGACGAAAGCCTTATAGATGAAAAGCGGATATTCGAAATGGTTTCAGAGCTGGGTTTCGGCGCGCGGCAGGTTACCGAAGACGCACCTGCGGAGGGACAATTCGAACCCGAAAACGCTTTCGGCAGGCCCCGTATTTTAACCGCCATAGTTTTCGCGCTGCCGGTTTTCGTTTTAAATATGTTTTTCTGCCATCTTAAATATTCTCCTTTAATAATGAGCGTCCTGACCCTGCCGGTGCTTTTTTACTGCGGCGCGCCGTTTCATAAAAAAGCTTTTATAACCGTCAAAAACCGCCTCCCTCTTACAATGGACGCGCTCATATCAGCGAGCGCGTTTTCGTCTTTTCTGCTCAGCGTTTTCATGTATTATGCAAAAGGCTCCCACGAAGTTTATTTCGATTCTTCGGCTTCGATAATAGCCATAATTTTATGCGGAAAGGCTCTCGAAGAAAAGATGAAACGCAAATCCAAACGCAATCTCGGTGGGATAATAGAAGGAATGCCGGAAGAATGCACGCTCGAAAAAGACGGAAATGAATCGGCCATAAAAGTATCTGAAATCAAGGCCGGCGACACGCTCATAATAAAGCCCAATCAAAAAGTGGCCGTAGATTCCATTATACTCCGCGGCGAAGGTTTCGTAGAAAACTCCGCCATAACCGGCGAAAGCGCTCCGCTTTATTGCCGCGAAGGCGATACGCTCTGGGCGGGCTCTCAAAATTCCGACGCTATTTTTAAAGTGCGGGCCGTGGCCGAAGGCCGCGATTCTTATATAAACCGGATAGAAAGCATGCTCAACCAGGCGCTCTTTAAAAAGGCGCGCATACAAAAAACAGCGGACGCTATCGCGTCGTGGTTCGTGCCCGCCATATTCGCCCTGGCATCGCTCACGCTCGCGGGGCAATATTTCTTGTTTTCAAAAAGCGTCGAATTTTCAATTCTAGCGGCCATATCGGTAATCGCTATAGCCTGCCCCTGCGCTCTCGGGCTTGCGCTTCCTACCGCTTTTTATTTTGGAGCCAACACCGCCGCCGTAAACGGGATACTATTCACCGACCCGGACTCTCTTCATGCTATTAATGAAATAAACGCCCTGGTATTCGATAAAACCGGAACTCTTACGCAAAACAGGCTTAAAGTGAAAAACGCCGAATTTCACCCGGCCGAAGGGACGGCCTCCGCGGAAATATTGCGGATTATAGCTTCGGTAGAACGCTTCAGCGACCATCCGGCGGCAAAGGCGCTCAACGAATACGCCGCCGGCGCTTCGGCGGACGCGCGGTTGGAAGTTTGCGAATACCAAACGCACGGCGGTTCAGGTATTTCAGCGGTCTGCGAAGGCAAAAAAGTTTTAATAGGCAATAAAAATCTCGCCGGGAAAGGCGCCGAAAGCGTTTTTAAATCGGGGGCGGAGGGCCTGGTCTTTTACGCATCGATCGACGGCGTTCCCTCGGCCGCTTTCGAACTCGAAGAAATAATGAGCGAAGGCGCGGCCGAAACCGTCGCGCAATTAAAAAAGGAAGGCATCGCCGTTTATCTTCTCACCGGCGACATAGAACGAAACGCCATCCCTGCGGCGAAAGCTTGCGGCATAGATCCGGCCAACGTGAGGTTTTCTATGAAGCCCGACGAAAAAGCCGATTTTATAAAGCAGCTCAAGAAAAACGACCCGCGCGCCAGAGTGGCGATGGTAGGAGACGGAGTAAACGACGCCCTCTCGATGGCCTGCGCGAATATAGCCATCGCCATGGCGGACGCCACCAATATAGCCAAAACCGCCGCCAACATAATACTGACCGGATCCGGCCTCAAAAATGCCGTAAAAGCTATACGGCTGGGCAAAAAAATGCGCTCGGTGATATTGCAGAATTTTTTCTGGGCTTTTTTTTACAACGTGATTTTAATACCTTCGGCCATGGCCGCGCGGCTTAATCCCATGCAGGCCGCGTTCGCTATGGCGGCGTCGTCCGTTTTCGTGGTGCTTAATTCGACGCGGCTCAAAAAATTATAAATAAGCTTATCTTCCGATAAGAAGGTTATATAGCGGCATGTAAAAAGTCGATATTATGGAATCGGTGACACCGGCGCTCATCAGCACGATGAACATCAAAAAGCCTATTCCGGGTGGAATATAAAGATTTTCATATATTTCATCCGGCAGCATCGATCTGATTACGTTAAAACCGTCCAGCGGCGGGATCGGAATAAGATTGAATATCCCGAGCACTAGATTTACCGATATAACGGCCGCGGAAAATTTCAACATAAGTATGGCCGTTTCTATAGACAAAACGCCGCTTTTTACCATGCCGTCGCCGTAGCCCATAAGCATTCTTACGATTCCGCCAAAAATGGCCGCCAGGGCAAAATTAGACAGCGGGCCGGCGAGGGAAATCCAGTATTCGTCGGTTTTAGGATCGTTGAGATTGCGCGGGTCCACGGGCACCGGCTTCGCCCATCCGAACATAAACGGCGAATTCATTATCAGAAGCATTACCGGCAGTATAACCGTTCCGAACGGGTCCACATGGTTTATAGGATTCAGGCTGACGCGCCCTTCGTCGTAAGCGGTCGTGTCGCCGCACTTATAAGCCACAAAAGCGTGCGCGGCCTCGTGCACGGTAATCGCGATTATAAAGCCTATTATCTGAAGTATAGCGGTATCGCTCATAGTTCTCCCGTAACGCTCATCTCGACGGCATCTTTATTTCGCCGCAGATATCGGTTTTCATAATTTTTTTGATTTCTTTAAGGTCGCCGCTCTTTCCCAGCGCATACATGAGTTTACAGAGCGTGGTTTCCAGCGTCATGTCAAAAGCCGCTATAGCGCCTATTTTAGCCGCCTTCATTCCCACTTCGTAGAGATTGAGGTCCACCTCTCCCAGCAGGCACTGCGTGCCTATAACCACGGCGATATTTCTGGCTATAGCGCGCTCGATGCCGGGCAGTATGCTGTTTTCATTCGTCGGGATATTGCCGGCGCCGAAGCCTTCTATTACTATGCCTTCATATCCCATTTCTATAATCTTATCGAATATACGGGGCGATATCGACGGAAACATTTTAAGCAGAAATACGTTTTTGTTGAAATTAGATTCGACCGTCAGTTTTTTTCTGCACGGCATGCGGCGGTGTTCGAATAATTTTATGACCAGGCCGACTTCGCCTATAGGTTTTTCGTTGACCGACTCGAAAGCGTTGAGGTGGAAAGCCGATATCTTCTTGGCGCGGGTTCCGCGGATTATTTTTTCGCCGAAAAGTATCGCCACTTCGTTAATATCTTTAGTGGCCGCGATGAACGAATTAATGAAATTATTCCTGGCGTCCGAACCGATTTCCCCGAGAGGCATCTGAGAGCCGGTTAGTATAACCGGCTTTTTAAGATTTTGAAGCATGAACGAAAGGGCGGCCGCGGTATATGCGAGCGTATCGGTGCCGTGAGTTATGACGAACCCGTCGTAATCGTCGTAAGAGTCGAATATGGCCGAAGCGATTTTTTGCCAGTGGTTAAGCTGTATATTGGTAGAATCTATATTAAATAATTCTTTTTTAGTTATATGCGCGATTTTTTTTACTTCCGGAAAGTGCATTATAAGCTCGTCGGAAGATTTGGCGGGCGCCAGCGAACCGGTCTTTTCGTCGTGCACCATGGTTATGGTGCCGCCGGTAGTTATGAGCAATATATTCGGTTTTTCAGTATTTGGTTTCTTCATACGGCAGGTTTTCACGCCTTTGTCATTTGATTCGAAACAGGATTATATCATAAAACCGACCGTGCGTCAATGAATTTTGAATATTTACGGCTCGCGCGTTCCGCGATGCCGGGGCATATTCAGTTCATACTTTCCAGGCGGCATATCAATTAAATTATTTTTCTACCGATAAGAACAATACTCTTAATAAAATTAAAGCCGGAATCAAAGATTTTTTTATCGCACGCATAAAATTTATTTAAATGATGCCGATAGTAAAAAAAAGAAATCTATAAAAAGCAAAATAAAAGTTAATTTTATATATTCCAAAGGAGGATTTTATGTTCAGTTACAAAAACCAGCGTTTGCTATTAGTGCTTACGTTGTTCTTATCGACGGTGTTCTTATACGGTTGCAATGGGGGTACGTCGAGTTCCGGCGTCACCGAATCTTCGATGCGCTTCGAAATCAGGGACATCACCACGAAGGCGCCGCTCGATAACGTTAACGTCATGATTTCAGGTCCCGATCCGCAAAGCGACAACGGACCGGTTTCGATATTAAGGCAGCTTAAAACCGATTCACGCGGCAAAGTCACCGCAAGCGACCTTCCGCCCGACAGAAGATATACCGTAACTCTTTCTAAAGAAGGCTACCAGAATCCGCCGGCCGGAGCGAACGTACAGCCGCAGTTCATTCCCGATATCCACGACGGCGTAGTCGTAGAACAGGGCAAAACTTACGACATTATAGGATACCTTATAAGGGCGGATTCGCCGGCCACGGGCACGATAAAAGGTTACGTCAAAAACCGCGTGACGGGCGAGCCCATTACGAACGCGACGGTATTCACTTCGCCCCAGAATAATTTCGCCTCGATCATCGACACTACCGACAAACCTTCCAAACCCGGTTATTATGAATTATCGAACGTACCTTCGGGCAACAACACGCTCAACGCTTCGATTCCCGGCGTAACCGCGGCTATGAACTATCAGGTCACGGTTCCCGGCAACGGAACTATCGAATACGATATTTTAGTGGACCCGGGCAATGGAACCATTAACGGCAACATCCTGGCAGCGGCCAATGAAACGCTCGCGCCCGGCGTTTATATAGTGCAGGTTTTAAGAAACGGCACAGACGTCGTCGCATCGCTTCAAAAAAGCGTTGACAACATTACCACGGCTTCCACGGATTTTTCAGTAGCAAACGTCCCCGTAATTATGACCGGCTCTACGTCTTCGTACACGGTTAAAATCACCAGCGACTCCGGCCATATGATCAACCCCGCCGGCGGAATTTCAGGCGTGGTTTTAAGGCAGTCCGGCCAGACGGTCCAGGTTTCCCCGATAACCATGCAGTCCGAAAAAGGCACCATACTCGTGACTTTATACCACGCCCCGATTGATTTGACTCAAAACCTCACCCACGTAAGCGAGGCTACCATGTCAACCATGGCTCCGCAGGCCACGGTTTCAGTCGACGGCGCTATAATCGAATCGATGTTCGTCAACGAAGGGCCCACGAGATTTTACCGCTACCGCCTCAATAACGTTCCAGTAGGCAAACGCGCGATCCGCGTGAACTTCCCCGGCCACGGCATCGTGTCCAGCGGCGACGGCGCTAACGTAAACGCGGTTAAAGACAGCGAAGTATCGTATCTCTTCACGCTAAGCGAATCCAGCGGCACATAACAAAGCGGACCATTAAATTTGAAAGAGCTTAACGAAGAACTGAAAGACACTAACGGTGGAGGAATTAAAATGAAAACTATTAATTTAAAGAAAAAAGCAATACCGGTTCTGCTGACGGCGCTGATTCTGATCGCGGCGTTATGTTCCGGCGCCAGCGCCGGGTCCGCTGGCGGCGCGGCGGCCTACCTGAAAATGGGCGTATCGGCGCGCACACTGGGCATGGGCGAAGCGTTCAGTGCGGTCGCCGACGACGCTTCGGCCGCTTATTATAATCCGGCCGGCATAGGAATGCTCGAAAAACGCGAATTCCATACGATGCATGCGATGCTCAGCCTGGACAGAAAATTGGATTTCGCCAACTACGTGCTTCCCGACCCCAAAAGAAAAGGCGTCTGGGCGGTTTCATGGACGCGCTTCGGCGTGGACGAAATCCCGGAAACAAGAGTGGACGGCACGGGTCTTCCGGTGCTCGACGCTAACGGCAACGTAAGAATATTCAGTTATTTTTCGGACGTCGAAAACAATTACAGCCTTACATTCGGCAGAAAGATCAACGAAAAAAGAAGCTACGGCGGTTCCTTGAAACTGCTCACCCATTCACTTTTTGACGCGGACGCGAAAGGTTTCGCGCTCGATCTCGGCGGCCGCTATAAAACGAACGATAAAACTCACGTAGGCCTCGTTTTAAAAAATCTCGGCGCTTCATTGAAATGGAGCGGGTCTTCCACCGTAACCGATACGATTCCGGTCACCGGCGTAGTAGGCGTTTCATACCAGTGGAAACCCAGAGTGCTTACGGCGCTCGACCTGGAAAAAACGGGCAGCGAGGATTTCAAGGCTAAATTCGGCGTAGAAGGAAAAATCAATGAAAACATAGCTTTACGCGCCGGCGTGAACAATAAAAAATTATCGGTAGGCGCGGGCTTCACTTCAAAAGAATGGCACTTCGATTACGCTTTTTACGACGAAGAACTCGGCGCCAATCAGAGAATTTCGGCCGGAAGAAGATTTTAAAGCCTCGTAAAGGCCGGAACATAAAAGATCCAAAAATAATCGATTGATTTAAGTAAAACTAAATAAGCCCCTTTAAAAAAGATAAAAATGTTACAATTTTTATCTTTTTTATATTTTCAAACTTGAAATTTTATAATTTTTCAAGTATAATTACTTCAGCTAGATCAAAACAACATAACCTAAGTTGATTTTGAAAATTTAATTAAGCGCTTTATGTCTGGAGGACATTTATGATGAAAAAGACGATTGATGTAACAAAAGAAATAATAGATAACATAAAAAAACTCGATCTCGAATGCGAAGCCGAACAATCCAAAGCATGCTTAAAACTGGAAAAACACGGCGTCAGATTCATCGACACACTGCTTGAAAATTACCACTCGTTTAACGCCAGGCAGATAATGCTCGCGGGTAAAATCGCCGTCAACGTAAAAATAGACGGAGATTCAAAAAAAGATTCCAAATATTTCATTCCAATAATAAACAACTTAATTATAAGGCTTAAAAACGAAGACGACAAAATGCAGATGACGATCTGGCTGACTTTGCTCGGCAAGCTCGGCAATGTGCATACTATACCCGTAATCGCGGGTCTTTTAATGTCTGAAGATAAAAGAATACGCGCCAACGCGGTAGAAGCCCTCGGTAAAATCGGCGGCGATAAAGTCAAAGAACTGCTCGTGCCTTACTTAAAAGACTCTTCCAACAGGGTAAAAGCCAATACGGCTATCGCTTTGTGGGAATTCAACGAGCTGCGCTCGAAAATCAGAAAAGTATTCGACGAAATGATAAAAGACCGCGACAAATGGATGAAAGCGTCGGCATTTTACGCCTTCGGCGAAATCAAAGCGGACGAGTTCGTACAGATCCTTCTGAACTCGATCGACAACAGCGACGAAGACGTATGCCGCAATGCGTTCCTGGCTCTGGTAAGCTATGCCGAGCAATACGGCGACGAAGATTCAGGCGAATTAATCAAATAAAAATAAAGTTTTCTTAAAATAAAAAAATCGCTTTTTATAAAATTAATAATCCCGGAGGTTTTGTGGTTATGACTGTGAAGCGCTGGTCAAAGGAAGACGAAATGTTTTTGATGAATAGTTATTCCAGATTAGACAACAATAAGCTCGCCGACCATTTTGGAGTCAGTAAAATAGCCATTCAGCGCAAGCTCGCCCGGTTGAAACTTTTGCGCCAGTATCAAAAAAAGTGGACCGAAAGCGAAGAAAAGTTTTTATTCGAAAATTTCATGAAAATGAGCGATCGGGAGCTGGCAAAAGTTTTTAACGTAACCGAAATATCCATCAAAAGAAAACTCGCGCGGCTCGGCTGCCGCAGAAACCTCCGTCAGAAACGCCAAAAACCCGAACTAACCATCACGATCAAATCCAGGCAGGACTATAAAACCGCAAAAGCCCAGACCGCATCTGCAGCTTTTGCGGTAGGCAAAAAAAGCCTTCCGGAAAGCTCTCCTAAAGAAAACAGCGTCGATTGCAAAACGGCTAAGCCGGCAAGAAACGTCAAGACTATAAACCGTCAGATTCCGCTCGCACCGGCGGCCGGAAAAGAACCGTCTCAAGCCTCAGCCTCGGCTAAAAACGAATTCGAAAAAGACGCCCGGCCTCTTAATGACGGCGAAAAATCTTATAGCTGCCATAAAAGTTATGAAATCGGCGACATGATTTACCACAAAACATGGAACGACAGAGGCAGAGTGATAAAAATAATAAGGACGGCCGGCGGACATAAGGCCGTGGTGATCGAGTTCGACAAAAACGGGCAGAAAACTCTTTTGAGCGAAATAAAAGAAGCGGACGAATTATAAAACTGCGGCTTCGCGTAAAATAAAAAACCTCGTTATTTAAAAATAACGAGGTTTTTAATAACTGTCCAAGCAAAATAATAAAGCTACTATTTTTTCTTTGCAGCCGCTTTTTTAGCTTCAGCAGCTTTTGCAGCAGGTTTTTTACCCATTAAAATTCACCTCAGTATAGTTTATTACCTATATTTAATATACTAAATAATACGCCTGTTTGTCAAGTGTATTTTTAAAAAAAATTATTTTTTTTGATATTTTTGCCTGTAAAGAAAAAATCCTTTAAAAAGGCCGGCAAAAAAAACAACGTATTGCATTTAAACGTTAAAAATTATATAATTAATTTCGCTTAAGATCGATATATTTCACTATTTTTCAGGGAGGTCAGCAAATATGCCAGAAGATAAAAACGGAGCGCCAGCTTTCATCGAAAAAGCTTTGCAGCAAATAATTCCAGGTTACAAAGGCTATTACGAAGCCGGCGATATAATAGAGGCCGACGCAAAAATACGCGAACATATTATAGCGGGGCTCGAAGATATGCGCTCCAGGATAGACGCTCGAAAAAAAGAATTTTCGGCTTCTTTGCAAACCGCGAATTCGCTCGCTGTACTCGAATCGGTTACAGCCGGCCTGAAAACGGCCGCTGAAGCCCTTCGTTACTCGGCGGCGGCAGCTCCCGAATTTAATTTTTCTTCTTTCGACGCCTCTAAATGCGATAAATTGAAAACATATGACGAATACCTTTACTTTTCGATGCAGGAAATAAAGAGCGTCATCGACTCGCTATGCGCCTCCCAGAGCCAGGCGGACATAAGCGCCTGCGCTTCCAGGGTCTCGCAGTGGTCGGAAAAATACTTATCGCAGATAAAATCACGCGGAAGGCTTTTATAACACATTCTAAAATAACGATATACAAATTTTGCGGAGGGATTATGAGTCAATTTATAGAAGTGCTCGAATTCTTAGATAACGGCGGCCAGACGGTCGCTTCGAGAATACCGCCCGCCGATTCGGGCGAAATAAAATACGGCGCCCAGCTTATTGTTCAACAGAACCAGGCCGCCGTTTTCGTCAAGGACGGAAAGTTTCTGGACGTTTTCGGCGCCGGCAGGCACACTCTTATAACGGAAAACATACCGATTCTGACCAAACTGCTCTCGCTGCCTTATAATTTCAAGTCGCCTTTCCGGGCGTCGGTTTATTTCGTCGCGCTCAACGATTTCACCAACCTTAAATGGGGCACTCCGGAACCGGTTTTGTTCAAGGACGCCGAATTCGACCTGGTAAGGCTGCGCGCGCGCGGAACGTACTCGGTAAAAATAACCGAACCGGCTTTGTTTCTTGGAAAACTCGCCGGCACAAAAGGCCGTTATTCAATAAACGAGCTCGAAGATTTCCTGCGAAACAAAATAGTGTCGCAATTTTTCGACACGCTCGGCACTAACATAACCAGCGTAATAGACCTTCCTAAAGTATACGACGAAATGGGAATTCTTATATTAAACCAGATGAAAAGCTCCTTCGAACAATACGGAATAGAATTATGCGATCTAAAAATACTGGCGATAACCCTTCCCGAAGAAGTGCAGAAAGCTATAGACGAACGCTCTTCCATGGCCGCTTCCGGCGATATCGACCGCTACGCGAAATTCAAAGCCGCCCGCGCTATAGACAAAATGGCTGGCTCTCAGAGCGCGGCAGGCGGCGCCGCCGTAGATATGGGTCTGGGCCTTGCGGTCGGCCAGATGATAGCCGGCGCGCTCAAACCTCAGGCGACGGTTGAAACGGGGCCACATCCGCCTTCTGCGGAACACGTTAAAAACGCGGCGGAAACGGCTTGCAAAAAATGCGCCGCGGCCAATCCTATCGGAGCTAAGTTCTGCATGAACTGCGCCGCGAAAATTTCGCCGCCGGGATTCTGCGAGCAATGCTCGGCCCAGAACCCCGCAGCCGCAAAATTCTGCATGAACTGCGGCCAGAAACTTTAAATCAGTAAATTTTAAGAAGCGTAAAATTTAAAAGGCCCGCGATACGCCCTGACGGGCAATTCGGGCCTTTTATTATTCGACTTTCTTCGCCAGGATAAGGTAATTTTCTCCATCGTATGATTCGTCGTCGTAAACGCTTTTTAAAAACCAGCTCGTGATAGGCGTTATGATTTTTTCATGTATCTGCGGAAACGGAATATATCGGCCGAGGGCTTTTTTATACATCGAGCCGCGGCATAAATAAAAAGAAGTTATTATCTGTATGCATATCGCGCTCAGCGAAGCGTACTTTTTGTGATATACAACCCTGAAGCCGCTTTCTTTGAGAAGCTGCGACCACTGTTGAAATTTCAAAATGGAATTCAACCTGAAATACGATTTGATATTATGGTTGAAAAGCTTTATGATATTCTGCGAAGCCATGGTATTGATAAAATCCGTGAAAACATTGGCATGGAATTTCGGGACCAGCGTCGGAACGGTAAAGCAGAGATAGCCGCCCGGAGAAAGAACCCGCCACGCTTCATTAACGGCAAGGCCGGGATTTTTTAAATGCGCCAGAAGATCGTTGGCTATGACGTATTTAAAACTTTCGTCGTCGAAAGGCAGGTCTTCCGCCTCGGCGACTTTTATATCGCGGTAAACGCCTTTTTTGTAGCAAAGTTCGACTTCGGATTCGTCTGAATCGACCGCACAGTCTATATAAGTCTTTTCCTTAAAAAGGATCGACGAAAACAACCCGTCGCCGCAGCCGAGGTCCAGTATGGGATTAGCGAACGGAATCGAATCCATAAGCCTGCATTCCATGGCCCGGATCAATGCCAGCGCCACGGGGGCGTTGCTAAGATATTTCGAAAGAAATTCTTTTTTATCTGTTTTTACGTTTAAATCGTTCATAAGTATCGCACAACCTGGAATTTAAAATGCCGCTCAACTGTTTATGGTAAAGGCCGTTTCCGGCCTTTCCGCCTTTCGAAGACCGTATAAAGTCGTTATAAAATTTATGGCTTTCAATATTAGCGTATATTTTTTTAAATTCTTCCTTCATTCTATCCTTGAGGCCCGATTCGAAAAAAGCTTCTATAGAGCCGACTCTCGCTACATCGGAGACTTTCGAGAGAAAGCCTTTGATCCCCAGCTCGCTGATGGATTCGACTATATATTTTATTTCATGAAAAGTCGATAGATAAGCGGCTTCTTCCGAAAGCCCGGCTTCGCACATTGTTTCAAAAGAACTGAGTATTATGGCGAGAATCCCTCCGACCAGCAGGGACTGCTCCGCGAACAGATCCGAAAAAACTTCGTCTTTAAGCCTGGAAATTATAGTCTTATTCGCCGGTATCCCCAGGGCGCCGCATATAAGCTTCAGCATTTTAGAAGCTTTTTTCGAATGGTCTCTTAAAACCGCGCAAAGAGCGTAATCGCCTTTTTTATGGACGTAATTTTCACGGAGTTTATTGGCTATAGCGTTAGGCGAGATCAAAATTATGTCGCAATTTTTCGGAAAAGAAAGCGGATGATAAAAAAAAGAAAGGCCGTGGCATAAAACAAGGCATTTGCCTTCAAACATCTCATGAGCGTTCTCGTCAAAAAAATTACGGATCTGAAGGTCGGGTATCGCAAGCAGCACGCAATCGCTTATTTTAACGGCTTTTTTTATGGAGTGGATTTCAAATCCTTCCGAAACCGCTTTTTTTATTGACGCCGAACCGGCGTTGCGCGCTCCCACGCGGATAGTTATATTCGAATCACGCAGGTTATTACATATAGCGCCGGCCATGCTGCCGAAACCTATCGAAGCCACCGAAAATTTTTTAACGGCCCGTTCGGGCTTTTTTATTTCAACCGCTAAGGCTTTTGATTTTTTCATTTTTCTTTTACTACAATATAAAATTTTAATTAAGTTATTTTCCGGCCTGATATATGTATATTACGCCTATGGTTATAAGCAGGATTCCAAAACCGCGCTTCAGCAAAACCTCGTTCATAAGTATGGCATGTTTGGCGCCGGCGCTGCTGCCGGCAAGAAAGCCTATCACGAGTATCACGGCGGCCGGAATGTTCACCAGGCCGTTTTTATAATACTCCCAGAAAGCGAGAATTCCTATCGGCGGGAGCAGCATTGCGAGCGTAGTTCCGGTGGCTGTTTTTTGAGTGAACCCGCAGATAAAAACGAGGGATGGAAGCACGAGGATTCCGCCCCCTATGCCGAACAATCCGCTCAAAGCGCCTACCGCGATTCCGAGTATAGCAAGAAATATATAAATCATTAATCTTCACCATCTTAAAAAATAAATAAAATAAAAGCGCATTATATTAATCGGTAGAATTTTAATTTAATAAAATTTAAAAAGCCGGAATGCTCTAAAAAAATTAATGCTTGAATTTATGCCATTTTTAATGTAAAATGTAATAACATAATTAAAATTTAAGACAAGGCCTCTACTACAAAACATATAAGGAGCTAGTTATAAAAAATGGGTTCAGAATTTTTAAACGAATCTCAGGAAGCGCCAAGCCAACAGGGCAAACCAGACTTTTCATCGTTCGACGCGCCTAAGTCGCAACCGGCCGGAGCCAAAGTTTTCGGCATGCTCAGCGACCCGGACAACCCTTTCCTGATCGATTTAAACGATCTCGTGCCTCAGGAGCAAAGAGTTCCCAATGAACCGGCCATAAACGTTTTTTTACGCGCCCTCGTCAATTCGGGCGGCTCGGACCTTCACCTGAGCTATAACGTTCCGCCGGTCCTTCGAGTCCACGGCAACCTCAAGCCTATAAAATTCAAAACTATCCCCGCCGAAACCATGAAAAAAATGCTTTATCAAATACTTTCGCCCCAGCAGCGCGAGCAGTGCGAAAACAGCGAAGAAGTAGACGCATGTTACACCATAGAAGGCGTAGGGCGCTTCAGGATGAACGTCTTTCATCAGTTATACGGGCTTTCGGCGGTGTTCCGCGCCATTCCGATCAGGGTAAAAACCATAGACGAGGTCGGCATAAGCGAAGACATAGCCAAACTAGCCCTGCACGGCCAGGGTTTCGTAGTGGTCACCGGCGCGACCGGCTCCGGTAAATCCACCACTCTCGCGGCGCTTATCGATTACGTCAATAAAAACGATTCCTGCCATATAGTCACCATAGAAGATCCGCTCGAATTCGTCCACACCAACTATAAATCCATCGTCACGCACCGCGAAGTAGGCGCACATACCAACTCGTTTTCAAACGCACTGCGCGCCGCGCTCAGGCAGGACCCCGACGTCATACTGCTCGGAGAGCTCCGCGATCTTCTCACCATCGAAATAGCGCTTACCGCCGCTGAAACCGGCCACATGGTTTTCGGAACGCTTCACACCAACAACGCTTCGGAAACCATATCCCGTATCATATCGGTCTTCCCGGCCGACCGCCAGCAGCAGATAGCCATGCAGCTTTCGACGGTTTTGACCGCCATCATAGCTCAGGAGCTCATGCCTTCAAAAGACGGCAAAGGGCGCGTTCCCATCCGTGAAATACTCGTCGGCACCAACAGCGTGCGCGCCATGATCCGCGACGGAAAAATCCCGCAGATATATTCCGCGATCGAAACCGGCAAAAAATTAGGCATGCGGACCATGAAAGAATCGGTAGAAGAAGCGGAAAGACTCGGCAAAATAAGCGCCGACGCGGCAAAAGAAAGAATAGCCGAACTTTCGATGAAACAGTAAATAAAAAATCTGCATAAACAGATCAACGCAATCATGAAAAGCCAAAAATAAAAAAGCGGGAGAAGAAAAGATCTTCTCCTGCTTTTTTATTATGCTCCCTCTTGCCGTTTGCTTTTATTTCTGCGGCGGTACGAATGAAAACAGGCTGCCGGTCTCATAAATATCGAGCTGCACGTTCGAAAAAGGAACGGCTTTTCCTATCGATTTAAAATCTCCGGCTTCCTTCTTTTTAATATCGCCCGTTTCGATATTAACCTCTATTATATCGCCGTCTTTGATAACGCCCGTTTTATAATCGGCGAGCTTTAAAATATCTTCGCAGCAGATTATCGGAAAACCCGAGTTGATGGCGTTTCTTTTATAAATGGCGCCTATGGACTCGCACAATATCAGCGAAACGCCGAGGGCGGTAAAGCAGTCGACCGCCTGCTGGCGGGACGATCCCGCGCCGAAATTGCGCCCCGCTATCACGATGTCGCCTTTCTGAACGGCTTTATGGAAATTTTCATGCCCTTTTAGATTGCCGAGGGCATATTGGCCCATCTGGGAAATTTCGGTAACCGCGAGAAAGTTATTGTGATAAATCTGATCGGTGTCTATGTTGTTATATATATTGTTCTCGGCGTCGCGAAGGATTATTACGCGGCCGCGAATTATTCTCTCTTTCATTTATTTTTACACCTCGTTTTTATTTATTGTTTGATCCCTCTGGATGCTCCAGGCTTATATATCGGCGAAAGCGCGCCGGCGCTTTGAATTCACTCGCAGCAGATATAGCCGTTTATGGCGGAATATGCCGCCACCACGGGCGAAGTCAGATAAGTCTTGCCGTCGCCCTGCTTTCCGTCAAAGTTTCGGTTCGACGTGGATACCTGCACTTCGTTCTTTCCGGTCATGCCTATCTGGCCGGACGCGCAGCCACCGCATCCCTGATTGGATATTATAAATCCTGCCTTAAAAAGGGTTTTCAGCACTCCGCTTTCGATCATCTGATTGTAAACTTCCTCGGTGGCGGGAACTATTTTCGCCATGATATTGTCGGCCACGCGTTTACCTTCAACTACTTCGGCGGCGGCCTTCATATCTTCGAAACGCCCGTTGGTGCAGGAACCTATAAAAACGGAATTGACTTTTACGCTTTTTAACTTATCGACTTCCACGACGTTTTCCGGAGACGGAGGCGCGGCGGCCAGCGGCCTGAGCCCGTCTATATTGAGGGTGTATTCTTTGCTGTAACGGGCGTCCGCATCGGCCTTCAAAAGCTCGATAGTCCTGTTTTTGGTCCTCTTTCTAAAATATTCCGCCACCGCCTCGTTCGCCGGAATAAGGCCTATTATCGCTCCCATTTCGGTCGCCATGGACGAAAGAGTGATTCTTTCGTGCAGCGACAGAGCCTCGACCGCTTCCCCATAGAATTCTACCGACGCACCCAGAAGCCCGGCCGAACCGAATTCCTTCAAAACGAAGAGCGTAAGGTCTTTGGCCGTGGCGGGATATTTCAGCTTGCCGTTTATGGTTATTTTTATCGAAGGCGGAATTTCGAACCAGGTTGCGCCGTGCCTCATGGCGTAAGCGATGTCTATATCGCCCATTCCCTGCCCGAAAGCTCCGACCGCGCCCATAATGTTAAGATGCGAATCGGTGCCTACCGTCGTTGTGCCGCAGAGCGCGATGCCCTGTTCTATAAGCACGTGGGAGCCGATTCCGGCGTTGACGTCGTAAACCTTTATTCCCTGCTCCTGGGCGAATATGCGGCATGTCTGCTGATTATTAGCGTAAGGGATCGTGTTCGCCGGCGCCTGGCAGTCGAAAGTGAAAAAAGTCTTCGAAGCGTCGTTCACTTTATCGCCCTTGCAGTATTTATTAAAATTTTTAACCACGTTTGCGCCGCCGAAATCGCGCGCAGAACGGACATCCAGCTTTATCCAGACGATATTTCCAGGCTTTACTTCGTCGTCCGGCCTTAACAGATGATTTTTGAAAATTTTTTCTATGAGAGTCAGTCCCATCTTACCCCTCCGTTTTATTTTATGTTGACCAAAATAGCGTGCGGTTATTTTTATTTGAGCTTTATCTCCGCGCTGGTTTTATTGATTTCGTTTTCCGGCGTGGATTTAGCTCCGCCGTTAATAGAAGTTTCAACCGTAGATTTCAAAATGACCTCGAAGGTTTTATCGTAAAATATCACTTCGCCCGTGGTATTCATAAATTTCATTATGTCTTCGCCTACGGAGTTCTCGTCGTTTAAAAGTTTTTTTCTGCTGTCCTGGCCGTTTTCAGGCGGCTTAACGGCGGCGCCCGCATCGGAAGCGGCCTGTTCGGAAGAAATTTTAAGAGGTTTTTTAGCCGATTTAACGGCTTCGAACTTAACGGGCTCGAAACCGGCCTGCTCGAAAAGCTTATGAAAATAAAAATCGTATTCGTCATAAGAAAACGGCCTTTTAACGCCTTTTTCATCCTGGCAGACGACCTGCTGGACTTTCGGGAAGCTTTTTTTCATAGCGCCCAGCTTATCGCGCAGCGCTTTTATAGATTTGAGCATGGCTATATTTTCCACGGCTCCGGGAAACGCCGGATCGAGCATAAAGCCGCGGTTATAATTATCGAGGGCTTCGCTTATTTTATCGTCGAAAAACAGAAAATCGCCTTTATGCATATAAAGCGCGCCGAGAGCCGGATCTATTTTTATGGCTTTTTCGATAGTTTCAAAAGCCTCTTTCAGCATGAAGTTTTTAAAATACGCCCACGCGAGCGTATCCAGATATACGGCGTTATCGGGCTCGGCCTTTACCGCGTTAAGGCTGCAGTTCAAAGCAGTTTCGAGCTTCAGGTTGGCTTCAGAGAGGACGTAGGCGTAATTGTTGTTTATAAGCGCGTCGGTAGTGTCCTGCGCGAAAAGAAATTCGAGATGGCGGACCGCGGATTCGTTATCGTTCATCTGAAGGTATATTTCGGAAAGATGTTCGTGGACTTCCTTGAGCTCCGGATTGAGGCTGTAAGCCTTCTTGAGCGTGGCCACGGCTTTTTTGATATCGCGGTTCTTGTAATAAGCGCATCCGAGAGAATGCAGATATACCGGATTATTGGGATCGAGAGCTATGGCTTTTTTGCAGTGTTCCAGGCCCGCGTCGAGCTTGGTATTGCTCATTGTGTATAAATATCCGAGATTATTATGCGCGGCGGCGGAATCCTGGTCTTTTTCAATGAGATAAAGATAAGCGCTTTCTTCGAGCCATAAAGGTTTTTTAATTTTCCGCTCGTCGTATTCGGTAAGAAGCTCAATTAAATTTTTAAAAACTTTTTCTTTTAAAGCTTTATTTTTGGGAGCGAGTTTTACGGATTGCATGAACTCGGCGTAAGCGAGCTGGTGTATATCGGGAGAATTCTGCGCCACGGCCAGAAAGGTGGAGCCGACTATGTAATGGAACTGCGGATCGGTCACTTCGAACGACAGCGATTTTTTAAGCTCCTCCAGCGGATCGTAAAGTTTGAATTCGGATATGTCCTGGTCTTTCAAAGACGCGTAAACCACGGTATAAAAGAGGTGGTAATAAGGGTTAAGCGGCTCCTGCTGAAGGAGAGCGGCCATATCGCAAAGCGCCATCAGAGCGTATATTCTGCTGTTATAATTTTGATAGCCGAGGTTGGCGATTATCATATACAGATACCCGCGGTCGAAGCAGGTTTCCGAACGCTGCGGATCGTAGCGCAGCAGAATAAAAGAAAGGACTTTTTCGAGTTCCAGCGCCGATTCGTTTATGGATTTCGTTCCGCCGGCTATATTGTTGACATAGGACGACAACATGAAAGCCCTTACCGGAAGGTTTTTAGTATCGGATTCAAGAACTTTTTTTACGGAAGTAAAATCGATTTCGTCGAATTTAAAATGAGGCGTAAATATATTGACTCCGAAATCGATTCTGGCGGAAATATTGGCGCCGGAGTTCTGGGCGTACGAATCGGAACCGCAAACCAGAAGGGTTATCGACGATAAAAGGCAGAATAACGCCCATTTGAGCGGGGCAAGATTTACATTTTTAACGAAATTAAAATCGAATATTTTTTTCAGCATGACGGGCTCCTTTAACTTACCTTATTACAGATAAGAATCGATTATATCAGAAATCGATTAAAAATTCAATAAGCCTTCGCCGATTTGAAATAAAACGCTATTCGAGAAGTAAATTCCGTCAGGCGCAAGTCTTAAATTGTCTTGACTTTTTGACCCGTAAAACATATAATTACTACATAATGTCATTAAATCGGAAAGGATGTGCGCCATGACCGAAATAAGCCATGAACTGGAAGAAGCCATGACGATTATCTGGAAACATATAGAAAACGGCGACGACTCGTTCGAGGCAGTCGACGATAAATTAAAAAAATACATAGGCGAAGATGTTTTAAAAAGACTAATGTCCGAAGGATACGTAAAAAATTCCAGGCCGGGAGGGCGCATCGAGTTCAACGAAAAAGGCTACTCGCGCGCATACGATCTCACGCGCCGACACCGGCTCACCGAAAGGCTTCTCGTCGACGTGCTGCACATGGACCGCTCCAGGGTAGACAGCGACGCCTGCATGTTAGAGCATATCATATCGCGCGAGCTCGAGGAAAACATCTGCACGCTCCTCGGCCATCCGCAGGTTTGCCCGCACGGCTCCAGAATACTTCCCGGCGAATGCTGCAAAAATAAGGCATCTAAAATCGAACGGGTTATTTTCAAGCTTTCCGAATTGAAGCACGGCGAATGCGGCAGGGTTTCTTATATCCAGACTCAGACTAATCCGGTCATGCATAAAATAATGTCCCTCGGCCTGGTGCCGGGGCTCACTATAAAAGTCCACAGCTCTTTTCCGGCGTATGTAGTGGAATTCGAGCAGACGCAGCTCGCGCTCGAAACCGAGGTGGCCGAAAACATATTCGTGAGAAAGATATCATGAGCGCGTCCGGCAGCAGCAAAACGGCGCCGGCGGCGGCGCTCGTCATAATAATTATTATTGCCGCGCTTTGCTTTCAGGCGCCCGTCCGCGCCCAGAGTTTAGCGGCAAAGGCCTTTTACCAGCCGGAAGAGCTTTTCGAGTTTAAAGACGAAACCGCCCCTCAGTCGCAAGCGGCTTTCGCCGCGGGCGTATGTTTCGCTGTAAGCCCCGGCGACGATATATGCGTTTATTCTAATTCTTCAGGCATTCTCTATCTAATGGACCTCAAAGGCTCGGTTCTTAAAAAACTGGATTTCCGCGATTACGATCTCAGCGGCAGGCCGCTTGAGGTATGTTCGATCTGCGTATCGGAAAAAGGCGCAGTTTACCTTTTAGACAGGAAAAATTCCAAAATAATAACGGTAACCAAAGATTTCAAGATATCCGGATTTTATTCAAAAAACAATATATTCGCCGAAGACTATATACTTCCGCCGGCGGAGATTTATTTAGACGCCTCGGGCGCTCTCATGGTTTATCAGCAGGCCGCCGACGCGACGTTCTTTTTTTCGCCCGGCGAGCTTTCGCTTGTCAAAAAGTCCGCTTTCCGGGCCGCTGCATCGACTTTTGCCCGCCCGTCAAAGGAATTTTACTCGTTGAATAAAGCCGGTTCCACTCTCGAAATAACGCTTTACGGCCCGCAGGGCGCCGAAAGTTTCAAAAATATCAGATGCGGCGGCTTCGCGGACGGCATTTTCATGGCCGAAAAGAGCTATGACGGATCGCTTTTCATAGGAGCGCGAATATTGAACAACGACCGCTATGAATTCCGCATTATTCAAATAGACGAAAAAGCGGCCGTCAAATCGGACGCGCCGGTAAAAAACATCGGGCACGCCTTGAATTCTGCCGCGCTGACTTCGACGGGCAGAATACTCGCCCTGCTTCCCGGGGCAAAAAACGGCGAGGGATTGTTCGTAAACGAACTGAAAAAAATAAAGCCGGCGGAGGAGTAGCCATGCTTAAGAAAAAAAATCCGCTGTATAAAGTAATACTTTATGCGGCCGCCGCGGCCGCCTTCGCCCTGTCGTATCCCGATGCGACCTGTTCTCAGACCGAAAGCGGGGCACTTAATATCTCGTTTTCCGAAGACCCTGGCCACGCTGGCGTCGTAAAAACTTACGATTATGCATATCCTTACGGCTTCAAAATTTCGCGCGACGGCTCTCTCTACCTTTCCAATACAGCTAAAAACTC
The DNA here is from genome assembly GCA_002069765.1 of bacterium ADurb.Bin243. Lineage (GTDB taxonomy): Bacteria > Muiribacteriota > UBA9980 > UBA9980 > UBA9980 > UBA9980. Next base: position 112,023 of record MWBZ01000002.1, on the reverse strand, counting down.
TATCCTGCAGTTCGATTTCATGGGGCGCCTCATAAAATCTTATTCCGGAGAAAAAGGCAGTTTTGCGGCCACCGGCGATCTGGCTTTCGATAACGACGGCATGTTGTATTATGCCTCGCTCAAAGACCTGCAGATAGTCAAAGTGGATATGCTCGCCAGCGAGCGGCAGCGATTCGGCGGCCGCGGAACGAAAGAAGACGAACTCTTATCCATATATCAGATCGAAGCGGCTTTCGGCAAAAAAATCTTCGTACAGGACACCGTTTCGCAAAAAATTAACGCTTACAGTTCTACCGGGGCGTTCATAAAAAAAATAGACTGCAACGTTCCGGGATTCAGCATCAATAACAAGGGCCAGCTGCTTTATTTTAATTACGACAGTTTCGCGGGCTACGGGCTCTTTCTTGCCGACGTCAACGAAAAAGCCTCCCGGCCGGTATTTACGATCGGCCTCAGCGCCGTCACGGATCTCGAATTTATAGGCGTCGATTACAAAGGAAACGTTTACACCGCGGCGTCCCTCAACCACAAAGACCCTTTCGGCGAACGCGAAGTCAACGTATATAACTCCAACGGAATACACATAGCGAACTACAGCGTAAAAAAATCGCTTCTTAAAAGGCAGTTTTTCGTATTCGGCGACGGCTCGCTCTATTCGGCCGAAACGGACGCTTCGCCGTCCAGGCCGCTGCCGACTAAAATGTCGATCAGAAAATATTAAAGGCGCCTGCGCCGCCGAAACCGCCGTAGCAAGCATTATGCACGGCGGCCTCGAAAGGAAACGTATGAAAAAACATATAGCGTTTTTGATTATCTTTTTAGCCGTATCCGCTCCGGTGACTTTTTGCGAAAGCGTAAACGCCTCGCAGGTGGAAGTATCGTCCATTATCGCCGCGAGCGGCGGAAGCGGCGCGGAAGAATTTCACATCACCGGAGCCGGAGAGCCTTCTTTTTCTTATTACTTCCCAAATTCCTCGGCGGCTTTCACCGCCGGAGCGCCCGGCCGCGAAGGGCTTTATATACTCGATGCCGCGAATGCGCGCGTAAAAAAATATAATCCGGCCGGCGATTTCAACTGCATAATAAAGCCTCAGGAAGGCTGCGGAATAAAATTCGACGAGCTGTGCGGAATTTTCGCGCTGGCTTCCGGCGAAGTGGCCGTCCACACCTATAGAGACATTTACAGGCTCGACGCCTCCGGAAAATTAACGGGGCATGCAGCCATAAAAGGCAATTTCGACTGCCATAAAATTTTTTCTTTCAACGGAAACTCCTTTACTGCATACGATTATAAAAACTTAAAAATAGCCCGCCTGGAAGCCGATTTTAATAAAAAAGAAGCCGCCGTGGCGGAATCTTTCGGCCCGGTCCTTTTTCCGTGGCCCGTTTCAGATAAAGAATTCCTTTCGGCAGCCCTTCCGACACCTAAAAGCCTCTGCGTCTATAAATACGGTTTCGGCGGCGGAGCGGGCTTTCCCATCGCTTCGCTAAAAATAGAAGCCCAGGAATTCGTTTCACAGCATAAATTCATCGGACGCGACGGCAGAAACAACCTTTATCTAAGATATTTCAGCGGAATAAGCGAAAAAATAGCCGTAATCAGCCCGGCGCTAAAGCTTACGGATACCATAACGCTCGACACCGGCTATTCTTCGAAACGCTCGAACCTTCTTTACGACGAATGCGTCGACGCCAAAGGCATAATTTACACGCTTTTTATCGATTCGGACCGGCTTATAATAAAAAAAATAAACCGCCCGGAATAAATATTAAAAATAATAAAAAAAAACTTTACTTTTGCCTTTAAATTTGTTATAATTAGATTACCTTTATTACTGGAACTTTTGTTTTGCACTGACATTACTTCCGGTTTAAGGAATAAACTATAAGGTGGTTTTTTAAAATGTCATTAGACCATGAAACCAAACAAAAAGTTATCAGCAAGTACAAAACCCACGAATCAGACACGGGCTCAGTAGAAGTGCAAATCGCTCTTTTGACCACCAGAATAACCCAGCTGAGCGATCATTTCAAGGTTCACAAAAAAGATCATCACTCGAGACTCGGCCTTTTGAAACTCGTCGGCCAGAGAAAAAGACTGATCACCTACTTAAAGAGAATCAGCCCCAACAAGTACAAAGAGATCGTTGAATCTTTAGGAATCAGAAAGTAGCACCGGGAAAGCGCCCCGAACCAAGGTTAACCGAAGGTTGAAATTTTAAAAATTAATATAAGCCACACGCGCGTATATTTAATGCTGACCGTGGTTTACAGTTCGTGGTATAAAAACTTATAGTTTTTTATATAACTGTGTGGTTTTGCTAAATAACTTTGCTCTAAAAAATGGAGGCAGTAAGTTCTGCTTCCATTTTTTATTTTATATAATTTTATATAGACAAATCCGTTAATTTGTATTATAATTATGCCAACTAAAGTTTACAGGAGGAAAAGAATTAATGGAAAGAATGCAGACAACTTATGCCGGCAAGCCTTTTATAATAGAAACCGGCAGAATCGCGAAACAGGCCGACGGCGCGGTTCTTCTTCAAAACGGCGAAACCGTCGTATTAGTCAGCGTGTGCTACGACAAGCAAAATCTGCGCGAAGTGGATTTTTTTCCGCTTACCGTGGAATACCGCGAAAAATCCGCTGCGTCCGGCAAATTTCCCGGCGGCTTCATTAAAAGAGAAAACAGGCCATCCAACGACGAAATACTCAGAGGCCGCATAGTAGACCGCACGATCAGGCCGATGTTCCCTGAAAGCTTTAAATCCGAAGTCCAGGTAATAATAAACGTTTTATCATACGACCTCGTCACGCCCCACGACGTGCTCGCCGTCAACGCGGCTTCAATAGCGCTCGGCATCTCCTCGGTTCCCTTCCTGGAACCCGTGGCCGCTATAGCTATCGGCTTATTCGACGGCAACGACGAATTCGTGATAAACCCCGACGAAAAAATGGTTGAAAACGCTAAATTAAGCCTTTTCGTTTCCGGCACGCGCGAACGCGTTTTAATGATCGAAGCCGGCGCTAACGAAGTCAGCGAAGAAACCTTCCTGAAAGCCATCAAATTCGCGCAGCAGGAAATCGTAAAATTAATTGACATCCAGCAGGAATTCATAAATAAAGCAAAAAAAGAAAAAATCCCCGTTCCCGAATCCAAAACCGACCCCGCATTCAGGCAGGCGGTTTACGACTTTTTCAAGCCTTTATGCGATAAAGCGCTTCGCGTCAAAGACAAACAGGAACGCGGCAACGCAGTTAACGCGGCCGTAGAGGAATGCTACAAACATTTCACGGTCGACGCCGGCATTAAAGAAGACGAAAAAGATAAAATCGCCGAAATAAAAAAACAGATAAAGCCCGTTCTCGAATCGGTCGAATACGACGTGGTAAGAAATATGATATTCGACGAAAAGCTCAGGGTCGACGGCCGCGCTCTCACCGAAATCCGCCCGATAGACTGCGAAGTCAGCCTGCTTCCCCGCACGCACGGCTCTTCTCTTTTTACCCGCGGCCAGACGCAGTCGCTCGCAATGGTAACGCTCGGAACAAAAAAAGACGAACAGATAATCGAAGGCCTCCATCACGAAGAGACCCGCCAGAAATTCATGCTGCACTATAATTTCCCGCCGTACGCCACGGGCGAAGTAAAACCGCTCCGCGGAGTAGGCCGCCGCGAAATAGGCCATGGCGCGCTCGCAGAAAAAGCGCTTTCATACATAATACCCTCTGAAACGGAATTCCCGTACACCATAAGAATCATATCCGAAATAGTAGAATCCAACGGTTCCTCGTCGATGGCTTCGATCTGCGCGGGCGCGCTCGCGCTCATGGATGCAGGCGTTCCCATAAAAAAACCAGTGGCCGGCATAGCCATGGGCCTTATCACCCGCGGAAACGAGTGGGAAATACTCACCGATATCGCCGGCATCGAAGACCATTGCGGCGACATGGATTTTAAAGTGGGCGGATCGCGCGACGGCATGACGGCCGTTCAGCTCGACGTCAAAAATAACGGCCTCACCCTCGCCATGATCGAAAAGACGCTCATGAACGCAAAAGCTGCAAGGCTGCACATACTTTCAAAAATGGAAGCTGCAATATCGGCTCCGAGAGCAGATATCAGCCCGTACGCGCCGCGCATCACCACCGTTCAGATCAATCCCGAAAAAGTCCGCGAAGTCATCGGACCCGGCGGAAAAGTTATAAAAGCCATAGTAGAAGCCACCGGCGCGGATATAGACATCGAAGATTCCGGAAGAATATCCGTAATATCGGTCAACTTCGAAAAAGCCCAGAAGGCCCTTAAAATGATCAACGACATAGTAAAAGAAATAGAAGTCGGCGAAGTTTATACGGGCAAAGTCGTCAGAATAATGAACTTCGGCGCATTCGTAGAACTGCTTCCCGGCCGCGACGGACTCGTCCACATATCCGAGCTCGAACGCCGCAGGGTAGATAAAGTCGAAGACGTATGCAAAATCGGCGATGAAATGACCGTAAAAGTCATCGAAATCGACTCCATGAAGCGCATCAACCTCAGCCGCAAAGTCCTTCTGCCCGTTCCCGAAGGCGAAGAAGCTCCCGCGGCTGACCAGCAGCAGGACCGCCCGCCGAGAAGAGATTTCCGCAACGACCGCGGCGGACGCGACAACCGCGGACCGCGCCGCTAAATAAGCGATATCCGGATAAACCGTAGTGGAGCGGAAAACGGCCTTTTTTCCGGCCGTTTTCCCTCCGGCGGCCCCGGCGCGCCGGACACCGTGAAAAATCTTGAAAAAATTACTATGGTGGTAAAATGGGCGTTTCAGAAAAAAATCAAAAATCAAGCCAGTCAAAGCTCGAAGTTAAAACGATCGCCAAAAACGAAGCCGTCGTTATCAGTTTAAGCGGCGAGCTTTCGGTCTTTAACACGCCGCAGGCCTACGACGCCGTTTCAAAGGTCATATCCAACCATAAATACAATATTATCGTCGACATGTCGGGCGTTTCATATATAGATTCTTTCGGTATCGGTTTCATCGTTTCCTCTCTTAAAGAAACGATACGCTTCGGCGGCGATCTCAAGCTTTCCGCGCTGTCGCCTTTCTGCGAACGAATAATTAAAAAAATACTCAATCTGGACACTTTCATAAGCGTTTTTGAAACGGTAGAGGAAGCGTCGGCCGATTTCAAATCCAACGCCGCTTCGGCGGCTTACCGCTGGCAGCAGGTGCTCTCCAGGCAGCCCGAATACCCGGACGCCTACCTGAACCTTTCGAGGATATTTCTGCGTAACGGCCTTCTGGTAGAAGCGCTCGCAGAAGTCAAAAAGGCGCTCGAAATCAACGCGAACTATATAGAAGCCCTCAACGTCTGCGGCCAGATACTTTTGAAGATGGGCGAAAACGAAGAAGCTATAATCAAATTCAAAAAAACCCTCGACGCCAAGCCGGACGACCTTGAAGCCCTTACCTGGCTCGCCATCTGCTACGACGATTCCAATATGCTCGACGAAGCCATAGCGCGATACCGCAACGTCATCGAAATCTACCCTAAATACGCAGATCTTCACTACCGGCTCGGAATGTCTTACCTTAAAAAACAAAACCACGAACAGGCGATAGATTCGCTTAACCGCGCGATCGAAATCAACCCAAACTACTTAGACGTGCATCGCGCGCTATCCACCATATACATCAAGCGGCGCGAAAAAGACCTCGCGATAAAGCACCTTCAGGCTATTTGCTCCATCTCGCTCGACGCAAAGGAAGTCAGTGAAACACGCGAACTTTTAAACCGTGTCACCAGGGAAAACTTTCCCAATTCTTATTTCCTCGAAAAAATACTTTAACGCAGCCGGAAAGCTCTTAAAACCCGCCGCCGTTTCAATAATAAAGAAAAATAAAAAGCGTTATATATAAAAAAAGAAGCTCCGCATTACGGAGCTTCTTTTATATAAAACGGCCATACCGGTTAATTAAGGTTTCGTCAAAAATTATCTGACGTGCGACTGCTGTTTGATTTTGCTAAGGCAGCCGGTGCAGGCTTTTATTCTCGTAGCCGTGCCGTTTATTACGACGCGCGCGGTCTGAAGATTAGGCAGCCATCTGCGTTTGGTTTTGATGTTAGAGTGGGAAACTTTATGGCCTATAGAAGGGCCTTTCCCGCATACTTCACACTGTCTCATGATAAACCTCCTGATAAATCTTTATTTTACTTATGTTTTATATATTATAAAATATGCATTGAACTTAAAATCAAATAATTATATCATAAAATTGCTATTAATGCAAGAACTTTATAATAATATTTTATAAAAGCTTAACGATTTATATCATTTCATGTTTATGGAAATATTTGAAACTTATCAGCGAAACTATTACGAACAGCACCCAAACGTATAGATATCCGTACTGCCAGTCCACTTCGGGCAGGTATTTGAAATTCATTCCGTAAACACCCGCTATAAATGTAAGCGGCATAAAAATAGTGGCTATAACGCTGAGCTTGACCATAGCTTTATTCATTTTATTCGAAACGCTCGAAAGATAAGCTTCGAATATGGTCGCCAGCATTTCACGGTTTATTTCGATGTTATCCTGAAGGCGGCTTATGTGATCGTGAAGGTCCTGAAGATATGCCATGGCGCGCTTATTCACGCCGAGGCTCGCGCCGCCGCGCATCATTTTGGCAAGTATGTCCTTTTCGTGAGTGATCGTGCGCCTGAGCATAAGATGATTTCGTTTGAGCGTGAGTATTTTTTCGGAAATCCCCTTTACCGACTCGTTGACGACTTCTTCTTCGAGTATTTCTATAAGCTCGTCCCAGACGTAAGCTACTTCGAGATATTGATCTATAAGGCCGTCTAATATTTCGTGAACGATAAAATCGCGGCCGCGTTTAAAATAATCTTTTCCTTTGGAAATATTCTCCATGACGCGGCTTATAGCCTTTACCGGGCCCTGGTGTACCGTAACGACGGTATTTTTAGTTATAAAAAGATCGACTTCGAACGTCTTTATTCCAAAGACATCAAAATCGCCGTTATAATTTTTTTTTATCAGTTCGAATTTATCGTTGCCGTTGATCTTATCTAGAAAATCGAGCGCGTCGATACTGATATCGTGAAAAACCAGAAATATGTAATCTTCATACTCGTCCATCTTTGGAAACATGGAAAAATGCCGGCAATCCTCGATAGTAAGAGGATGAAAATTATTCATGGCCTCCAGAATTTTATAATCCTGCTCGTTTGGCTCGCACAGATCTATCCAGTTGATGCATTCGGCATTGCCGAGCAGGTTGTCTTCGGCTTTAACAGAATCCATGGTTTTATATGACGCTTTTTTTATATCGTAAGAATAAGCTTTTAACATGCAAAAAAATAAACTCGATAATTTTTACGCTGGCGTTTAAATAATAATTATTTATCACGGTTATAAATTTTCACTGGTTATTTTACTATTTTTTCCAAAAAGTAGCAATAAAAATTTATTAAAATGCAGGTTTTTTAGCGCCTTAAATCTTTTAACGGTCATTGGAACGATTAATGCGTCTTTATAATTATGCGTAACGGTGTAAAAATCAAAGACTAATAACACAAGACAGTTGATTTTTAAATATTAATATGGTATATTTTAACGGTCATGACAGGAGGTAATGTTATGAAATTAAAAGTAATTACGGTTTGCGCCCTCGCTATTTTATTGTCGGCCGCCGCTTCTCACGCGCAGTCTTCGGGCGGCGCAGCAGCCGCAGATAACGCCACATCCGAAATCACGGCTTCGGCCGAAAATAAGCAAAATGCTTCAAAAGCTTCGAAAAACGACGAGGATAAAATTAAGTGGTCGGGCGCGCTGGGAGAATCGCTGGCCACCGCCAGAGAAGCTAAAAAGCCGCTGGCTGTTTTCGTTTACGCCGAATGGTGCGGCTGGTGCAAAAAAATGGAACGAGAAACCTTCGCCGACAAAAAAATTATAAAGTTAAGCGATTCGTTCGTATGCGTTAAGGCCAACCCGGAAGAAGACGAAAACTTCTCTTCCAGATTCAAAATCAAAGAATTTCCGTGCGTCATTTTTTTAAAAAGCGACGGAACGGAAATCGAGCGGCACCTCGGATTTAAAACCAGCGAAGAATTCGAAAAAATAATGAAAAATATCCTTGAACCATCTAAATAAAAGTGAAGGGCGTTAACTGATGAAAACCAGCTTAATAAAATTTTTATCGGCGGCCGCATGTTTTGCGCTGCTATTTTTTTTCATTACGGCTCCGGCTTCGGCGACGCCTCCGGCGCCTAAAATTCCAGACTGGTTCGAATCGCGGGCAGGGTTCAACAACGCGCTCGAGTTCGGAGCGATAGCCAACGTTTCATGCGAATTAAAATCCCTTCTTTTCGATATAACGGGCCGGGCCGAATGCGTTTTAACCGATGCCGCAAAGCCGCTCGCGCCCCTTGCTCCCGTTCATTTCAACCTTAAAAAGGGCGAATCCGCGTCCTTTAAATTCCCGCTTCACTTCGATAAAGAAACTCATTCAAAGCCGCTCGCGGTGAAAATCTTCTTTGATTTTCCAAAAAAAGAAATGCTGGCTTATGTTTCGGCTATGAATATCGACGGCGAAGAAAAAAACGCCCTTATAGAAAAAATAAAATCGGCTTCCGATTTATACGAAATAACGCACAGCCTGGATTTTATAATCACAAAAAACGAAAGCTTCTCGCAGCTCGATAAAGGCGTTTATGACAACTATCTTAAAAACGGCTTTTTAATTAAATCTTTCGATTTTAAAAACATGGAATTAGCCGCCATACTTTCAGAAATAAAACGCTACGAAGAATTTATCGCAACGGTCCGCAAGACGCCTGAACTTAAAACTTATCTGGCTACGGGCATGGACCTGGTTTCCAGCGAGGACAAATACCTCAATTATCTTTACGCGGCGGCTTATCATTATTACACGGCAGGCGATCACAGCCGCGCCGGTTTCTTTTTCGACGCATTGCTGGACAAAGCCGTTAAAGAGGCCCAAAATGTCGACACCTCCGAAATTTTCGTAAACGCCGCCGTAAATAAAGCCGTCATGCTCTACGAGCTCGGGAAAAAAAAGGAATTTATAGAACTGGCCGAAAAACTGACGGACTTTTGCGTTAAACGTTCCGATGCGCGCCTCAGGTATATTTATTATAACATAGCCAATTATCACAGGCTCGCGTCTGATATAAAGGCCGCCGAAACCTATTACCGCAGGGCGCTCGCTTTAAAACCGGCTTTCACCGCATGTTCTAACGAGATAAAAAAACTGGAAGAAAAAAAACAAAATGATAAATAATTCCATGAAATTTATTATATCCATAATCGGAAAATCGAACGTCGGCAAAACTACCCTTATAGAAAAAATGCTGCCGGTCTTTAATGCCAGAGGGTACAAAATCGGCACCATAAAACACCATTACCACGACTACGAATCCGATATCCGCGGCAAAGATTCGTGGCGCCATCAACTGGCGGGCGCGCGGCAGACGATAATTTCTTCGCCGAATAAAATGTCTTTTTTTTCAAAGCTGGATTCGGAACTTTCCATAGACGAATTGGCCCGTTATTTCGATAATTCCGATATTATAATCACCGACGGATATAAAAAGGGAAATAAACCCAAAATAGAAGTTTTCAGGCCGTCTCATTACGACGCCGCGATCGCAGGGCCGGGCGATAACCTCATAGCCTATGCGACCGATTCGCCGGGCTACGAGTTCAAGTTAAAAGCGCCGGTCCTCGATTTAAACGATGCGGAAAGCGTCGCGGAATTCATACTGCGGCATTTCAACCTGCCGCAAATAAATAACAGAGGTGAAGCGAATGAGTAAGAACGAGAATAACGACTGCCTTTTCGACGTAGAAGTGGCGGTAAACGACAGAAATATACCTTTAAACGACTTTTCGGAAAAAATGATAGCGCGCACTATTTACGGAATGCTGTCGGCGCTCAAGCAGGTGCCCTGCGAAAGCGAATTTAACAAAGTAGAAATTATAATCAAGCGCGGCATGTAAGAAAAGCCGCGCGCCTTAATTAAGCTCGTCTATTTTAGATATAAGAAGATTGATTTTAGCGTATTCGTCTTCCGGCAACTGCTGCTGTACGAGTTTAGCCTTGAGCATGGATTTTATAGACTTGAGCATGGGAACGAACGGCGCGCGTTCGGCCGCCTGAGTTTTAGAAACGCTTACGCACAATTCAAAAGCTGAATCGTAATTCGAAACGCCTATATCGTTTATAATACTCTTTTCCGTAAGCTCGATATTATTGAGCGCGGCGTCGGTATTTTTGTCGGCGTCGCTCGCGGCCGCATCGGCCTTAAGAGCTCCCAGCGCGCTGGTGACTTTAAAAGGCAGCAGCTCGATCGCCCTGGCGATTATAGCCGCGCGGTTAGCCACGCCGGTGACGGCTTCAAGGCCGAAAGCGAAATACATAGCGCGGTATTTAGCGTCGTTGACTAAAACGGCCGCGATTTTCTGATTATCATATTTCATAATAGCCTCTGCGCCCGCAAGCGGAATGATGTCGTCGATAAAAAGCTGATTGTTCAGGGCCTCAGGACCGTTAAGGCTGAAAGAGGACGCTTCGAATACGCTCAGCCCGGAAATATTGACGGTTCCGCCGCTGTCTTCGCCGAAACGGCATTTTAAGTAATTTTTATAAAAAGGAGTATCGCCTATCATGGCGCCCACGTCCTGGCCGCTTATGCAAAGCGCGCCGCCCTTTTGAAGATAAGCCTGAAGGACTTCGACTTCGGAACGGCTCAGCTTATTTGACACGGCCGAATCCGAAACTGCCCTGAAAACCACTCCGCCATTTTTATATTTATCGAGCAGCTGATTGCATATCGGGCCGTCGGCGGCGATGCACCAGACGTCGAATTTAAGCGAAAGCGAATTGAAAGCGTCGGCGTATTTCTGGCGCACGTCGATTTCTTCGGCGCCCTGCACCAGAAGTATATTCGAAGTTTTGACGAAAGGCGCGCGGACTATAAAAGGCGCCCTGGCGATAAGAACGCTGGCGGCTGAAGCAATGGAATAATAAAGCTCGAACTCCACGCTCTGGCCTAATTTAAGGCCCGAACTCGACGCCGCGAATTTAACTTCGGCCTCTCCGCCGGCGGGTATAGAAGGCAGCGTGAACGAATCTGAGGTTATTTTCACTCCGGCGGCGCGGACGCTAAGAGTAAATTTGGCGTTTTTTGCTTCGCGCGAACCGACGTTGGTTATTTTTGAGCGGAACTCGAATTTTTCATCGGGCGAAAGACGGCCGTCGCCGTTGGAATTATAAATAGCCGATGAAATATGAACCAGCACTTCTGAATTTTGGGGGAAATGAAAAGTTTTTATAAATTTTTTCCAGTCGCATTCGGCCGAAAATTTTAACGAATCATACTGCCCGCTATATTCGCTCATGGGAAAATATACGGATACGCCGCGGGCGTTTCTGAAGTTGGGGCTGTTGGTTTTTGAAAGAAGCACGAGCTCTTTGAGCCTTGCTTTGAGCGCGGCCGAGGCGTCTGCAAATTCCGAAGTCAGTATTTTATTGCCGAGCAATTCTATAAAGTGCATGAAATCTATATAATCGGCATCATCAAAACGCTGGACCGACTGAAGGGCGTCTTTTACCGCGGGTATGTAAACCGGGTTCGACGCCGCCTGCGCGAATTCGGTAATGGCTGCGGCAGCCGGAGCTACGCGCGATAAATCCAGGGCGCTCATGGTAACCGGGAGAAATTCGTTTTCATCGTCGCGTGAAACAGGGGAATTTTTGGCCGCGCGATAAGATTCGACGAATTTATTGACTATAAGCTTTGCCATTTCACGGCTTGGCACGTTATAATATTTATTAATGGCGTTGACCATTTTAATATGGTTCCAGCCGAAATCCGGCGTAACTTCCTGAGAGGCCACCATATATTTGGCCGCGCCCTCGAGTTCGAAGGCCACTTCCACCATATCCATAAGGCAAGCGTCGAACCATATAATGTCGAAGCCGCCGTTGAGCCCGGCGTTTGAGGCGCCGCGGCGTATCGCAGCGCCCAGATCGTTAAGCGTAATCGAACTGCGCGAAGAATCGTCGTATGAAATGGAACGGTTCCAGTCTGTTTCGTCGAAATTTATGAATCCTCTGCCCGTCTTTATTTTTTTAGCGGAACCGGCCGGCTGCGAAAGCGTCCTTGCAAAAGAAGCGTTTTTATTATCTGAGAGGCTGTTATAGTAGTGGCCCGGTTTATTAGAAAGGCCCGCGAGGTATGCGTTTCTAACGTTTTTAACGTTTCTTCCCGCCGTGGAATCCAGCGAACGGGATATCTGGTCGTAAGGGATAGTTTTCCAGCCGGAACCATGGCTCCATAAAACAAGCATATATCTTTTGGCCGGATAAGCTTTAACGCCCCATTCTATAAAATCTGAAAGTGTTTTCGGGTCGCCGCTATTGACGTTCGGCCCGAGTTTCATTACTACCGGGGAAGTTATTTTGACGCGGTCGCTGTCTTGATGTATTTTAATTCTGACGGCTTCGCCCCATGAATTAACGCCGTCATTATAGCCGAACTGCGGACGGTCGAGCTGAACTATATAGTTTATGTTGGAAGACGGGCCGGCAGCTTCCATTTCGTTTATATCAAACAAAGCGTTTTTTTCGAGATCGTTGTCGGCGGACAAGTATGATAAAATCGTCCACTCCGCTAGAACCGCCGGCGAAGGCTGAGCCTGCGCCGAAACGGAATTTATTGCCGCCGGCATTAAAAATACAGCCGTAATTAAAAGAAAGGCGAAAGGAAAAATGCCAGATTTTAAAAAATTGTAGATTTTTTTCATACTCGATTCTCCCCCTGTATATATTAAAAAATAGTCAAAAACAAAACACATCGTAAGACGACGCTTATTTTTATAGTTATTTAATTATATTAAAAATAAAAATAAATGTCAAGGAAAACGGCTTAAAATTGCCGGTATTAATTAACCAGCGGGGAATTTTTCAACAGTAGCGATTGTGGAATTTATCATAAATTTAAAGGTAAAAGCCATAGTCATAAAACACGATTTTTCTTGAAATCACCAGTCAATAATGTGTTTTATAACTTTGGCACGCATATTGCTTTTAAAGTTTGTGAAAATAAAAAAGGCAAGACACGAACAAAGGTAAAAGTAAAACCAAAATAAAGTAAAGTAAATTAAAATTTTAAAGTACGGATTAAGTAAAAACAAAAGGAGATAAGGAGGAATGGTTATGAAAGTTATCAAATGGACAAATCCTTTAAGCGAGTTGATGGGTGTTCGTAACACATTTAAAAATTTCCTGAGCGACGATTTCATGAAAGATTTCAAAGAAAACGCGGATTTCACTCCCGGAATCGAAATCGTCGAACATAACGACAAATGGAATATTTGCGCCGAGCTTCCCGGAATAAAAAAAGAAGATATCAACATCCAGCTCGAAGACGGTCTCTTAAAAATATCGGGCAAAGTGGAAAACAAAAAAGAAGTTAAAGAAAACAATTATTATTACAGCGAACGCAAATACGGCACATTCGCTAGAAGCATCGAAATTCCCGACGACGTAAAACCCGAAGAAATATCGGCAGAATATACCGACGGCGTTTTAAACGTAAGCATACCGAAACACGAAAAGCCGAAAGAAGTTAAAAAAATAGAAATTAAATAATTTAACGGCTCTTTGCCGCAGGCCCACGTTCACAAAATCATTCTGAACGTGCTCATAAAAATCACTCTCGAGCGTTGAAACGCATAATCAGGCGGGCGCAAGCCCGCCTTTTTATTTTATAAAAGCTAAAAACTGAACTTTAAATTTTTTGAAAAATTAAGTTGATTAAAATAAATCCATTGTATATAATAATCAGGAACCACAAAAATTTAAATTAAATCAATAATAAAAAGGCGGCGTTTTTTTGATAAAATTATTCGCTGATCCCGGCCGCGTCCGGTTTTTAACGCCGGCGTTCATATTAGCCGCATTTATTTTTGCCGTTCCGCTTTTTTCCGCGAGCGGAGGGCCGGCGGACGTTTTAGTAAAAATAGCGGCCTTCGAGCCGGCTTCCGGCAAATTCAATTGCGGCGATATAGCTTATTCATCGCTATCTATAAAAAACAACCTTGACGAAACCCTCAGCGTCTGGATAGGAAAAAGCGTCTGCGACCCGGGAGGCAGATGGCATGACGCCCCTTATACCGGTCCGGTAACTCTCGCGGGCGGGGCCTTATCACAATCTATAACTCTGCCGTGGCGCGTCGCAGACGACGGCTCGTTTAAAAGCGGCGATTTTAAAGTAAGAATGGCCGTCTGGAGCGCGCCGCCGGGAACAAAAAACGCTCGCAGATACGACTTTGCCGACCGCATAAAAGCCTTTTACGCATTTAACAGGAATATGGAAAAAATCATAAACATTTCAGGCATCGAATTTAAACCCTCGCCCGATTGCATAAAACCGCTCGGAAACCGCGGAAGGCTTCTGTGGAAAAACGCGGCGCGTAAGGATAAAGACGGGTCTGCGCTTCTGGAGATTACAGCCGGCACTTTTGACGGAGGCGAACTCGAATCCGTCAAAACCTTTTCACGCGGGCGATTCGACGCCTTCATAAAAATTCCGCAATCTCGCCAGGCCGCGAATAAGCTCAAAAGCGTAACCGGCTTCTTTCTTTTCGATCCGGCCACGGAAGATGAAATAACCATAGAAATATTCAACGACGGCTCCCGGCGCGTCTGGCTGAGCACCTTCATCGGCGGAGGCGACCCGGCCGGACATATAGAAACGGTTCTGGATTTCGACCCGTCGGACGGGCCGCACGCCTATTCGATAAGCCATGAAGGCGACAGAGTAGATTTTTACGCCGACTCCGTATTGATCGGAACCATATCCGGCGGAGGAGCAACTCCTAAAGTGCCGACTGGAGAAAACATGAAAATATATTTCAACTCGTGGTTTCCGTCCTGGAAAGAATTCCAGCCGCTGGAAAACGGCGATGCCGCATGCACGGGCTACGCTACCGCGATCAAAGAAATTAAATATATAAGTTTAAACCCCGGGAGGAAATAATGAAAAAAATTTCAAACTCGATTTTTCTCGCCATCTTTACGGTAATAATTATTTTCGCAGCCGCATGGTGCCGGACGGACCGGGCCGCTGCGGCCGAAAAAGCCATACCGCCTTTCCTGCAGATAGTAAATAAGCATATCGTCAATTATTTTTACAGGCTCGGCGTCGAACTTGCGCACACGACCGATCATATAGCTTCACAGGGCATTAACGCCCCTGAATCAAGAAAAGAAATTCTTGAAATATGCAAAAAATATCCTTATATTACCAATTGCGCCATAGTAAGCCCGGACGGAAAACTCGCCGTAATAGAGCCGGCCGAATTCAAGTCTTCGGAGGGCATGGATATAAGCGGTCAGGCGCATTACGTCAGGCTTAAGGAAACCAGAAAGCCCATACTGAGCGATATCTTCGAATCGGTTCAAAAGTTCAAATCAGTTTCGCTCCACTACCCGGTAATCGGGGAAAATTCTAAATTCATAGGCTCGGTAAGCATACTGATAAAACCGGAGCTATTCTTCCACGACATTTTATCTCCTCTAATATCGGGCCTTCCCGTTACGGTTCTTCTAGTCCAAACCGACGGCGTTCTGCTTTTCAGCCAGGCCAGAGAAGAAATAGCGCAGAACATATTCGAAAAAAATATGTTTAAAAATATCAAAAATTTCGAAGAGATCGCCGCGGCCATAAAGCGCGATGAAAGCGGCTCGGCCGAACTAATTTTCGCCGGCGGGCCCGGCGCGTCCACTTCCGAAGCCGCACTCGCAGGCGAAGTGAAAAGAAACGTTTACTGGCTCACCTGCGGCCTTTTCGACACCAAATGGCGGCTTATCATGGCTTCGAATTCGAATATAGAAAACCTCCTGGAAAAAGACGTTTCATCTCTCGAGGAAACTGAAAAAAAACTATCATCGGCCGCGGAAGCGCTTATCAACGAACCCGGCTTCATCTCCTGCGTCGAAACGCTAAACGCGGAAGCGGCGCAAGGCATGATCAAAAGTTTTTACGAAAACAACCCGCAAATATACAGCGCGCAGTGGATAGATAAAAATATTATCTCCAGGGGCGGATATCCCGTCGAAAAAAGTTTCAAAGATTACGATTATAAGCCGATTAAAACGCCCAGGGATAAAATTTTCGTAGACAGTTTCGCTTCGGGCGCGTTCAAAAGTTTTTCGCTGCAGCTCGTCGAAGGCGGAACCGGAAAGTTTTATCTTTATCCTGTGAAAAGCGGCGGAAAAATGGTCGGAATGTTCTACTACATAATAAAGGTAAAATAAGGAGCGGCAAATGACTCGAATTTTTTTTGAAATATTATCGCGCGTCCTGACCCCGGCAACAGCCTTGGCGGAAGAAAACCAGGAGTCGCAAATAGCGCTGATGTACGCCGAAGGCCTATCTCATATTAAGGCTTCGAATTTTAAACTCGCACTTCTGAGCTTCAATAAAATATTGAAAATGGACCCGAAACATCAAAAGGCTCGAGCTATACGCGAAAAGCTTATCGAAAAAATGGAGCATAAGGAAGAGCCGGGCGAAAAAAAAGCAAGCGAAGAAGATATCGAAACATGGTATAACGAAGGAAACGCTATGCTGGAGCTTGGAATGTACAAGGAAGCGATCGACTCTTTCGATATGGCGCTGGCGGCATGGCCGCGCAACGCCGTAATCCTTTTCAGGAAAAGCATCGCCTTGAACAAGCTGGCTCGTTATACAGAAGCTATCGAATGCCTGGAAAACGCCCTTAGGATCAATCCGGCTTTTTCCGACGCGTGGCACGCCATGAGCGCGAATTACGCCCGCCTCAATAAGACCGACGAGGCGCTCAAGTGCCTTGATAAAGTAGTGGAAATTGACCCGGAACACGTCCCGTTCGCATAAAAAACTTTTAATCCCGGGCTATAACACCCGGACCGGCCGTTGTTACACTTTAAAGCCAGTTTATGGAGGCACGCTCATGGACTACAATATAATAATTTTCACCGTAATAATCTTCGCGTCGCTGGTTCTTCTGCTGCGCTTCATATCGGCGCTGATTTATCCGGCGCTGGTTCTGATCATAGTTTTATACGCAATTTACGCCGTAAAAAAAATGCTGGCCGGCGGGCGTAATAAAAATTTCGTTTCAGACGCCGAAATCGAAGTGCGCGAAGAAGGCCTTTCCATAAAATATTCAAAAATGATAACCGCGCTGCGAAAAAATTTCGAAGAAATAAGCGGCTCCTTTCTCGGCGACAAAACCGTCGGGCCGCTTTTAGAAGATTTGAACGGCGTTCTTGAGGGGCTTTTCAACGCCAATTTAGAGCTCGGACGCCGCGCGTCTCAAATGGAACAGTATCTTTCTTCGGTCGACGCTAACGGCCTGCGTGTCAAGCAGGCGGAATACACCGCAAGAATAAGAGTAGAGCAGGACCCCGCGCTCCGCGAAGAATACGCTAAAGCGCTCGCCATGATAAACGAGACCCTTGCCAGCTACTCGAATGGAGAACGAATGGTCAGGCTCATCGATCTCGAAATGGCTCGCAGCAGCAATTACTTCGACATCGTCAAACTTAAAATAGCCAATTTGTGCATTTCGAAAAGCTCTTCCGCCAGATTCGAAATCGATGAAATTTGCGCTGAAGTTAATAAACTTTTTGCCGATATCGAAAAGCTGAAAAGTAATTTTTCACAGATAAACTTCAACTTTCCATCCTGATTTTTTTGAAGCTTTATTTTATTGCGCTTTTAAAAACAAAATCCCCGTCAATTCGATTAAAGCATTAAAATCTTTTTTAGATGTTTTTAATCGTTTTTTTTGACTTATGGCATTTAAAGTGGTATAATATAACTCAAAAAAATAAATTTTTACCTAATTAGGGGACCAAAAATAAATTCAAGGTAAGGAGTCAATATATGTTCACTAACAATCCGTATCTCACAGACGCACAGCTCGAAGCCGAAATGGCCCGCTGCGAATTTTGCGAAGACAAACCATGCAAGAAAGGCTGCCCGGCAGACTGCTCTCCGGCGGACTTTATTATGGCTGCCCGTCTTAAAAACAAACAGGATTTTTTAAGGGCGGCAGGTGAGATAATGAGTTATAACCCGCTCGGCGGGATATGCGGCGCGGTATGCCCCGACAAGCACTGCATGGCCATGTGCTCGCATAAAAAATTCGACTGGCCTATCGAAATTCCCTCGCTTCAGGCCAGCATCGTAGAGCGCGCAAAGAAGCTCGGAGCGTTCCCGAAATTTAAAAAAGCCAAATCCTGCGGCAAAAAAGTCGCCGTCATAGGCGCCGGCCCCGCCGGCCTGGCCGTAGCGGCTTCTCTGGCTCAAAAAGGCTGCAAAATTGATATATTTGAAGCCGACTCCAAACCGGGCGGCGCCTGCAATACCATACCGGATTACAGGCTCGACAAAAAAATACTTGAAACCGACATCGAATTCGTCCTCGGCCTCGGCGACATAACGCTCAAAACGAAAAAACCCATCGAAAACCCTAAAGACCTTTTAAAGCAGGGATACGACGCGGTTTGCGTGGCTACCGGATTATGGTCGCCCATAAAAATGAATATCCCCGGCGCGGAACACGCCGTTTATTCGCTGGAATATCTTAAAAACCAGAAAAAATATAAATGCTCCGGCAGCGTCGCGGTTATAGGCGGCGGCTCCGTGGCATGGGATTGCGCCGTCACCGCCAAAGCCAACGGCGCTAAAAAAGTAGAAATGTACGCCCTGGAAAATCTTTCGGAAATGCCTCTCACCCAGAAAGAAATGCACGAACTCACGGTAAGCGGCGTAGACATGAACGGCCGCACCAAAGTTTCCGAAATCATAATCAAAGGCAAAAAAATCGCCGGCATAAAAACCATGAAAGTGGAGCTCACCGGCAAAAAATTCAGCCTTAAAGACATAAAAGACGTAGCGGGCAGCGAACAGGTACGCGGCTATGTGGATATGGTAATAATCGCCATCGGCAACCGCTCTGCGGCAACGATGATCGAAGATCCTAAAATATTCTACGCCGGCGACTGCGTAAACGGCCCCACCACGGTCGTAGAAGCGGTAGCCGCAGGCAAAAACGTAGCCGTTCAAATTTTCGACGTACTCAACAAAAAGAAACCCGCTAAATTCGAAAAAATGGTAAAAAGCTATGTGCCGGTAGAAGGCTGGAATCCCGAACCTGTTTCGCTGGAAACCGACTTCTTCGGACGCAAAATAGAATCTCCGTTCATATTATCGGCAGCTCCCCCTTCGGACGGCTACGACCAGATGGTAAAAGCTTATAAAGCCGGCTGGGCTGGCGGCGTTATGAAAACGTCCTTCGACGGGGTAGACATACATATCCCTTCAGAATACATGTTCCAGATAACCCCTCAGACTTACGGCAACTGCGATAACGTATCCGGACACCCTCTCGACCGCGTCTGCGCCGAAATCAAGAAGCTGGTAAAAGAATTTCCGACCAAGCTCACCATGGCTTCCACCGGCGGCCCCGTTACCGGCAACGACAAAAACGATAAAAAAGTATGGCAGTCCAACACCGTAAAAATCGAAAAAGCCGGCGCTATGGGCATCGAATACAGCCTTTCCTGCCCGCAGGGCGGAGACGGCACCGAAGGCGATATCGTATCGCAAAACGCCGCATTAACCGCTAAAATTATCGACTGGGTAATGGAAATTTCAAACCCCGAAATTCCCAAACTCTTCAAGCTGACCGCGGCGGTCACTTCGATAATCCCCATAATGAACGCCATTAAAAAAGTTTTCGCAAAATATCCTAAAAAGAAAGCCGGCGTAACCCTGGCCAACACTTTCCCGACGCTCGCTTTCAGAAAAGGCGATAAAAAACAGTGGGAGGAAGCGGTAGTAGTAGGCATGAGCGGCGAAGGCGTAACGCCCATTTCAAACCTCACGCTGGCTAACGTTTCAGGCCTCGGCATAAGCATCTCCGGAAACGGCGGACCCATGAATTATAAAGCCGCCGCCGATTTCCTCGCTCTCGGCGTAAAAACCGTCCAGTTCTGCACTATAGCCATGAAACACGGCGTAGGCATCTACAGCGAACTGGTTTCCGGCGTATCGCATCTCATGCAGGAACGCGGCATAAAATCCATGAAAGAGCTCATAGGCCGCGCTCTTCCAAACCCCGTAACGGGCTTCATGGAATTGACGGCTGTCAAGAAAATCTCCGAATCCAACCACGAGATTTGCATGCAGTGCGGCAACTGCAAACGCTGCCCGTACCTTGCGATCTCTTACGACAAAAAAGGGTTCCCCGTTACAGATCCCGAAAAATGCGTCGGCTGCAGCATCTGCTCGCAGAAATGCTTCAGCGGGGCTATTTCGATGAGGGCGCGCACCAAAAAAGAACTCGCGGCTCTCAAAGAATGCTAAAACCTTGAAAATAAAATAACGCGGCTAACTCATAAATTTGATTAACGGCCTTTACCGGCCGTTAATCACTATTGGTTA
Organism: bacterium ADurb.Bin243; assembly: GCA_002069765.1. GTDB lineage: Bacteria > Muiribacteriota > UBA9980 > UBA9980 > UBA9980 > UBA9980. The sequence continues at coordinate 91,487 of MWBZ01000002.1, read as the reverse complement.
ATATAAAAAAGCTCCGCAAAGAGCTTTACTTCAAAAATAAAAACGCAATTCAACACGGGAGGAAAAACAGTAAATGTCGACAATATTAATTAAAAACGGTATCATAGTAACTCTGGGAGACAACAACAAAGTCCTTCACGGCCACGCCCTGCTCATCGAAGGCGATAAGATAAAAAAAATCGCTCCGGCGGCCGAATTCAAAGATAAATACGACACGGTAATAGACGCGCGCGGCAAAGTCGTAATGCCAGGATTTATAAACGCGCACATGCATTTTTATTCCACGCTCGTATGCGGCCTCGGCAAAGCCGACCCTTCCAAAGATTTCAACGAAGTTTTAAAGAACCTGTGGTGGCGCCTCGACAAAAAACTCGTCCTCGACGACTGCTACTACAGCGCACTGCTTCCTATGATCAACGCGATCAAACGCGGCACCACCACCCTTATAGACCATCACGCAAGCCCGTTCGCCATAACCGGATCGCTGGACGTTATCGCTAAAGCAGTTAAAGAAACAGGCCTTCGCGCCTCGCTTTGCTACGAATTATCCGACCGCGACGGCGATAAAATCGCCGACGAGGGCATCGAAGAAAACGCCAACTTCATAAAACGCTGCAATAAAGAAAAAGACCCTCAGCTTTCGGCCCTTTTCGGCCTCCACGCCTCGTTCACAATCAGCGACAAAACCATGGAAAAAGCCGTCAAAGCGGCTGACGGCCTTGGCAGCGGCTTTCACGTGCACACGGCCGAAGCGCTTTCGGACCAGGATTACAACGTCAAGAACTTCAGAACGCGCGTAGTCCAGAGATTCAAGAAATTCGGGATACTCGGCCCTAAAACCATTTGCGCCCACTGCGTCCACATAAACGAAGACGAAATGGAAATATTAAAAGAAACCGATACCGCGGTAGTTCACAATCCTCAGTCAAACATGAATAACGCCGTCGGCACCGCCGATATAATTTCGATGCGTAAAAAAGGCATACTGGTAGGTCTCGGCACCGACGCCATGACCGTAAATATGCTCGAAGAAATGAGAGCGGCAATGTGGATACGCCACCTCGCGGAAAACGATCCTTCCTGCGGCTTCATGGAAGTAACGACGCTTCTGCCTTTCAACAACCCGAAGATAGCCAACCGCCATTTCAACGGCCTCGGCCTCGGCGAGCTCAAAGCCGGAAATATAGCCGACGTTATCTGCATCGACTATATCCCGTTCACGCCCTTCGACGAAAATAACTTCCTGGGCCATCTTTGCTTCGGCCTCGGCGGCGCGAGCGTGGATACAACTATCGCCAGCGGCAAGCTGCTCATGCACAACAAAGTTTTAAAACTCAATATCGACGAAGAAAAAATCGCGGCCGAAGCGCAGAAATTAGCTAAATCCCTGTGGGAGCGTTTCTAAACTGTATGCTGAAGACTTTTTCGCTAAAAACTTCAAGGCGGGTCGAATTTTTAAATATCACCGGACAGATCGAAAAGACCCTCGCTGAAAGCCGGGTAAAGAGCGGTTTGATAACGGTATTCGTGCCGCACACGACGGCCGGCGTCACTATCAACGAAAACGCCGATCCGGACGTAGTCAGCGACATGATCGGCTATTTCAACAAAGCCGTTCCGTTCAACGATAACTACTCCCACGGCGAAGGCAACTCCGCCGCGCATATCAAGTCGTCGATTTTCAGCCCTTCTCTCACGCTGATAATAGATCAGGGCGAAATAATACTCGGCACATGGCAGAGCGTTTATTTTTGCGAATTCGACGGCCCCCGCATGCGCGAGTTTTATGTGAAAGTCATAGAAGGCTAGCCGCCTTAAGATAAAATTCCAGCATAAAGATAAGCCATATATAAAAAGATACCGTCCCCTGACAGGGACGGTATCTTTTTATAAAACCTGTATTTAAACGAAATTAAGCGCGATTTTCAAGCGCGGCGGGCGGCGCGGGAGCGCAGCTGTTTTTGTCTGTAACGATTTTATCGATAATCTTATTTACCCTTTCAAAATCGTTAGGGGCTATTATTTTTAAGTTATACATTTTTTCGAATGCCTGACGGGTGTTGTTGAGAACTTCGGCCGAAAAGATATGATGAAGCTCTACCGTTTTTTTTGCGCCCGCCGGTTCGCCTGACGGCGTATTTGAGGCTTGCGGTATATTGTTGATGTTTAAGATCATATTAATCACTTCCTCCTTCTGTTAATCGGTTCGCTACAAACATAAAAAGCAAAATCCATACCTTGTTTGTCGCATATTTTATATTTTTTACTTTACATTTGAAAGATACTTTGATACAATAGCTTCAACTTTACTTATTATAGCATATTTTAAATTAAATTAAAAGAGAAATTAATGAAAAAAAGCAAATATTTAATAGCGACGCTCTATGAGATGCTGTGGTATCTCGATATCGCGTTCGTAGCCTATGTGTTGAAGTATTACGTATTTTCACCCACTGAAAAAAGTTCGTCGATTATCTTTCTGATAACCTGGCTCGCGTTTTTTACGCTCGCCACCAGGCAGTTTTTAACGTTCTGGAAAGGCCATTTTTGCACCGGAATGATAGCCGAAGAAAAGATGTACGCTTCTTATAATTCGCTCGCTTTCGTGTGTCTTTTCGCGCATTGGCTGTCGTTCGTCGAGCTCAAAACCGCGCTTAACCTTATAATTTTAATCGTAATGCTGTTTTTCAATGTTTTATATTTTATTTTAAGCACGCACTATCTTTTTCTTATATATTTCGCTTTCAATTACTTTCTTTTCTTTTTTAAAATATCATACCTGATAAAGCTGATATAACAAGAAGGCGCAGCCATGAATGATACGCAAATTTCCCCGCTGGATTTAAAAACCGTTGAATTATGCTATAACTGGCCTCAAAGAGAGGATTTTTTCAACAATTTTCCAAATTACGCCGGTTTATTCACGTACCGGATACGCCCCGAAGATATCCCCGATTTAAAAAACTATAATATCGATAACTACTGCGTCGTTTTCGAATCTTTTGAAAAATATTCGCAGGCCGTCCTTCCTTCTATCTCGGCCGGAGGATTCGCTTCCATAAAGGGAATCAACCGCAATCACGGCGCTCTCGAAGACGTTTTCGCCTTCGCCAGAAATCGCGCCGACTCACAAAAAGTGAATAAAATGAGGCTATGCATAAACTGCGATCCGCAGGATAAAAACGCATTTTCCTCAGATGAAATCGACGCTTTTATCGAGCGGCTTTTTAGCGCCGGCACGCCCGATCCCGAAAGGCTTTCGCTATGCTTTCAGGCGCGCCGGCCCGCCTGCGCCATAGATTTCAACAGGCGGCTGGCGTCGCGCCGGCCGGGCGTTTCGAAATTAATGCATATCGAGCCGCCGGAACCGCTTAACGAAGTAGAAAACGCCGTGATGTTTGCGCTTAAATACGGCGATCCGCTTTTAAAAAGCTGCTCCGTCGCACCGGAATTCGCCGCTGAAGAGTCCGGCCACGGCGGCGGGCTTTATTTAAGCGTTCTCGAAATTCTGCGTTCGCTCGAATTTTCAAACATACCTGGCGTTTTCTTCATTTCCTGCCCGACCTGCTCTCGCTGCAGAATAGACGTTATATCTCTTGCAAAAAAAATTTACGGCCGGGTCAGGCTTATTGAAAAACCGTTGAAAATAGCGGTAATGGGCTGCGAGGTAAACGGCCCGGGCGAAGCTTCTCACGCGGACGTCGGCGTAGCCGGCTCGCTTGACACCGGCGTAATTTTCGAACGCGGCAAAATAATCCGGCGCGTAAAAGCCGGCGAAATCGAAGATGCTTTAATGGCGGTGATTTCGGATTATGTTAAATAGAAAACCTTCGCGGCCCGTTAAAATCGGCAATATAACTATCGGCGGCGGCCATAAAATCGCCGTGCAGTCGATGTGCACCAAAAATACCGAAGACTACGCGGCGGTTATCGACGAAATTAAAAAGCTTACCGACGCGGGCTGCGATATAATAAGAATAGGCGTTTTAAACGAAGCCGCCGCGCGCGTCATAAATAAAATAAAAAGCGCCATAACCATACCGCTGGTGGCCGACATCCATTTCGACTACCGCCTGGCGCTGATAGCCATCGAAGAAGGCGTCGAAAAGCTCAGGCTCAACCCCGGAAATATCAAAAATAAAGACCATATAGAAATGGTAGTTTCGGCCGCAAAAAAAAATAAAATCCCCATAAGAATCGGCGTCAATTCAGGATCCGCTCCGCGCGAACTCCTCGAAAAACATGGCGGCAGGATATGCGCCGGCCTGCTGGTAGATTCGGCCCTGTGGGAAATAAAACTGCTCGAATCGTTCGATTTCCGCGACATAGTAATATCCCTTAAAGCTTCTTCGCCGTCAATGACCGTCGACGCATATAGAAAAATGTCGCAATTATGCGATTATCCGCTTCATCTCGGAGTCACCGAAGCGGGCGTGCGCGCGACCGGCGAGATACGTTCCGCCATAGGTATAGGCGCGCTTTTATACGAAGGAATAGGCGATACTTTAAGAGTTTCATTGACCGACGATCCGGTATATGAAATCGCCGCCGCCGGTAAAATAATAAACGCCCTGAATTAAATTCCTCGGCTTTAATTCAAGGCGCTTTTTTGCGATGCCTTTTTAACTTTTTATTTAAATAAAATTTTATCTTTAAGCTCTACTCGCCGATACCCGGCAGGTCCGTTTCATCTATCGAGTTCTGAACTCTTTCGATCACCCATTTATCGCTGGCGCGTACCAGGTAAACCCTTGCCTTATCAGGCTTCGGCATCGTAACTGTAACGATGGCCTGAGCGGTGCTCTGCTGAAAATTTTCGACGGCTATTATCTGGCCCAGGCTTTGGCCGAAATGTTCGCGTACCGCCGAAGCTATCCCGGAATTATCTTCTACCGCGGCGTTTGACCGAACCGTCGCGGGGGCGTAAGGATCGCTTTTTTCAATACATCCGCTGGAATAAAAAGAAACGGTGAGTATAAAAGTGATGATGATAAATGTGGCTTGAATATGGCTTATAACATATTCTTTTTCATAAAAATTCATGCTCTGGCTCCTGATTAAAAAAATGCTGCGAACAAAACTACAAATAATGCTGGAAAAGGATCGAAGTTTTTGGTATGTTATAATAACCGCTATAAAAGAGTAGTCCAAAAATACATTGATTTTGTTATGTTATTTATCGAACAAAAATCGTTGAAACTTAATAAAAATATATTATAAAGTTTATTTTCAATAAACAAGCCTCAGCCGCATGATTTTATTTCAGATATCCTATGAACTTCGCCCTGACTTCGCCGTATCTCAACGCGCCCACCTCGTTATATAAAGGATCGGCGTCGGGATGCGCTTCGTTGCCTGAAAGATAAAAAAGGGCATAACGCTTTACTCTGACCTTGTCGCGGCCTACGAGCCTGTAAATATACTTCGGGTTGTTTGCGACGTTCTGCGGTTGAGTATATGCGGCGGCCCCGCTGGAGTGGAAATTTGAAACTATAGGCACCAGAACGAAACGGGAAGAGCCTTCGGTATAATTCAGATAAGTGCGCAACGCGCCTTCGGCGCCCTCGGGACGAGGCGTATGCGTATCCGCCGCGTAAAGCGAAGCTATAGAGGCGTTGGTGGCGTCTTCGAAGCAGTAAGGGATGGAGTCTACCGTCACTTCGTTAGACATATCGCCGGGATACGTAGTGGTTATTTCGCCGTAAAGCGGCTGAGCGTGACCGAACTGCATGGTATTCTTATAGTCGGTTTCATCGCCTTCGAAACCGTCGTCGGTGTTGTCCCAATCGATTATGCCGTAGGAAACCGAAGTAGCCGTGGGCGGATTATTAGACGAAAGCGAACCGATCATTATGTTATCGAGAATAAGCCTGTAAGTAGCGATAAGACGGGGATCGTGTCCGCCGAGAAACGAAAACCAGCCGTCGCCGTACTCGGCGCCTATATACTTAACGACCGTTTCGCTCACCTGCGCAAGAATATTTACCGGCGAATTTTTAGGGCCGGTAAACTGCTTTACGAACGCTTTTTTAAACGCCGTAGTAGAGCCGGTAAATCCTGGGAAGCTGGTCACGTGGTTTTGCGTTACCGCAAGGGGCCTTTTATAGCGGTCGTTCGTGGCGCTCTGATCGGCGAGCGTCATCGTGCCGTCGTTCGCATCTATAGCGCCGGCCGACGAAGGGCTGTCTTTGGTTGGATCGAAATCTTTGAACCCGAAGGTAAAGTCGTATCCGACCAGGTTCCCCGACGAACTGCAAGCCAGCGTTCTATCGATAGTTTCGGTAGCATAACACATGGTAAACATATAGCCGCCGCCGATTATCCAGTCGCGTATTTTGTGCACGACCGCGTATTTTCCGCCATAAGCAGCCGCAATGGCTTCGGAAGGCATAAAAAGGCTCCTGAAGGCGCGGTCCGCAAGCCCGTCGCCCGCTTTAACCGGCGGAGCATTTTTGGCGGGAACCGAGCGGTTTTTAGTGCAGCAGCCCGAACCGTGTTTTGAAGAGGCTTTCTTTTCGAGCGATTTTTGAAGCGTATAATCACATGCGTAATTAGTAAAAGCGTTATTCACTCTGTTATTAAAGTAAACTTCACGGCCTTGCGGAGTTGACAGGAGGCTTATATCGTTTCTCATTTCGGCGTCTTTAAAGCCGAACGCCATAGAAGAAGCGGTTTTGCCGAACATCGAACGCGCCGTGAGATTTTCTGTAAAAACAGGCTTTCTGGCAAGCTCCATAAAGTTGCGGCCTTTTATATATACCTGAGTAGAAAGAGCTTTTAAAGCCGCATAAACCGGCGTTAAATAATCTTTCGAAGGCCCGGCCGGATTGATAAACGGAGAATGCAAATCGACATAGCCCGGCGTTTGCGAGTTTGTGTTATCAATTTCATGCGCTCGCGTAGTTATGGAGGCTGTCACATTAGCCGTATCACGCACTGTCATTACTATGCGGAAATATTTATCCCAGGCCGCCCGCCTTACGCTTGTAATGCCTGCAGAATCGAGGGCAATTTCGGCGGTAAACAAGCCGTTGCCGTTATTTGACAGCATAAAATCCGCGGTGGTAACTACTTTAGGCAGGCCTCTTTTAGCGGCGGGAACGCTTGAATTCGTTCCGTAATTGCCGGTCGGAAAGTTGCTGTATTCAGAAAATTGCAGTTTAAAAGTATTCGCCGTAACGCTGGAATAGTTGACTTTGGTGGCGGCGTTCGGAGGGGCCGCGTTGAAAACCAGGTAAACCGTTCCGTTAGAGTTGAAGCGAGGAGCCGCGGTTCTTGAATCAGAGCGGGTTCCGTCGCTTTTTATATCGTAGGTGGAACCGAAATAAGGATTTTTACTTACGATAGCCCGAAGCGACGAGCTGCTCGAAAAAAGGAATATTTCCTTGGCGACCTCGTATGTTTGAGGATAAGAATCCTGTATTTTAAGGTTTAATATCCACATTCCATAATGGCATAGCGGAGAAAGCGCGTTAAGATTGCAGCCGCCCTGATAGGTGCCGTCGAGATTGTTTTGCAAATCCGGCAGTTCGTAATAATGAGTTCCGCCGGCATCGTACCAGTTGGCCGCGCAATAAAGCTTTGCGGTCTGGGCGGTAATCAAAGTGGAATCCACGATGTTAGATTGTATCTTGTAATAAATCGACGACGAGCGGGAAACTCCGAAATCCGCCGTGGATAAGTTAGAATTTAAAGACATTATAGAAGACTGAGTTGCGACGTTGGTGCCCGTTATATTTATTATTTTGGTAGGATTGTATATTTTACCGCTGGAATCCCTTAAATCGAATTTAATCTGCCAGACTCCATTATGGACATTGGCGTAAGCGTTCCAGTCGAAAACTCCGGTATAAGTAAAATCGCCGTTATTGGTCAAGTTAAGATCGGCCACCGTGTGCTTTCCGGCGCCGGTATGATATGCGCATTCAATGCTGAATTTTGCCTGAGTAATCGAGGCGCGGTCGAGCTCGGTTGAAATTACTTTTAAATACATTGCGGCGCTGCGGTTAAAGGCGTCGTCATTCGTTGAAAAATCGCTATGGCCCGAAGTATAGAACGTGGAAATCGGTTGAACGGTATAGGAATAAGTAGGCGAATCGGTAACGCCGTTTGAAGCCCTGAGCAGATAAACCATGGGCGTTTTCATTGGAACGATAAACTGGACGCTAAATTCGCCGTTCGCATCGGCCGTTATTTTTTTATTATCGACGATCGAAGCGGCTCCCATATAGCCGGAAGGCAGATATAAATCCATCTCCTCCGAGCCGAGATATATTTTTATATCGGAAGCGTTCGCGGGAAATCCAGTTCCGTCGATTCTAACGACTTCATTTGAAGGTCCCTGATTATAAGGCGCGGCGCTATCGGTAAGCGCGAGCGCCGGCGTAAGCGAACCCGAACCGATGCGGTACGAAACCGAATTAGACGCGGTCTGATCGTTGATAAATGCGGTAACGGTATAATTGCCGTTTTCAAGAGCGGGAACATTGAATTTAACTTCGAATTTGCCGTCGAAATCGGTTTTAATAACTTTATAATCGGGCGGAAAAACATAATCGTTAAAATAAGTGGTAGTGTCGCTGACAGTCAGCTCCTGGGTGCCGAAAAGAAGTTTTATATTGCCCGTAGCCGGCGTAAAATAAACGCCGCGGCATATGACTTCGCTTCCGGCAAGACCGGCGCGCATATCGCCGGTTAAATCGAAGACGTCTATTTCAGAAGTGTTCTGGCTTTTTACGGTATATACCTGCACTTCGGTAGACGAGCCGAAACCCGCGAACGCTTTAACTTCGTAAGTTCCGTCCACGACGTTGTCGGGAACCGGGAACTTCACCTGAAAATTGCCGCCGCCGTCGGAAGTGATGGTTCCGCCAAACACCCAGTCTTCATTATATTTCAATCCGTCTTCCACATTCATCACGACCGAATTGAATTTAACGGTAATACCTGTATAATCCGGAACAAAACCGCTGCCTTCAACGAACAGCATGGTGCCTTTCGGACCGCTGTTGGGAATGCCTACAAAATCAGATATAGAAATCACGGGCGTCCTGTAATTATTTACGTTAAAATTTACACGATTCGAAAGGACATTGTCTACCTGGGCATACACTTCGTGCGTGCCGTCCGGAACGTCGGGAGCGTAAAAAGTCACTTCGAATTGCCCGTTTTGATCGGCTTTTACAAGAGAGCTGGCCACTTCGCAATTTGGAAATGTAGCGGTTTTAGTAACATTTTGACCCATGCCGTCAAATTTAATTATTATTCCAGGCTGGTTGGCTCCGAAGCTCGAACCCGAAACCCTTATTAAACTGCCGGTGGAAACATTGTTGGAAAGATCCGTATGATTTACCGACGTTATCGCCGGAGCGATCGAAGAACCGGTTATTTCATAAGTGGTATAGTTTGACGATTCGTCGCCTTCGCCGCCGCCGACTCTTGCATAAACGTAATAATTCCCGTTAGCCCGCGCAGGTATCGTAAAGGTAGCCTCGAAATTTCCGCTGTCGTTTGCGTTGACATACGGTCCCAGAGCGTCTGAACCCGTGGAGCAGCCGTAGTATGTGCCGGTAAGCGTGGGCGTCATGATTTGATCGCCGAAAAATATTCTTATATATCTGTTTCCGTCTTCGTAGGTGGTCCAGTTCCAGCCACGGACATATAAAAGCGCGCCGTGGGGTCCCGTTTGATCGTTGCCGGAAGCGTCGCGTATGGATATCATTGGAACCGGGGTCTGGCTGGTAGTTCCGCCGTAAAAATCTTCGTGATGCAGATGCAGCCAGGTATATGGAATATCAGGCTCCGTAACGGGATTTGTAAGTATGCCGGCGAGTATTTCGTTATCGTAAAAATTATCGTATTTAATGCCAGCATCCACCAGCGTTCTTGTAACGGCGTCTTCGCCGGACGAATAAACGCCGATACGCGGCGCCGTAGTTAGATTTATAACGGCGGTAGTCTGGTTAATAATCGCGGTCGGATCTTCTATGATCCAGTATTTAACATACGGAAAAAGCTGCCGGCCGCTGTCGGGGTCTGTTACGGCGGTGAACATGCCGTATGACCCAAAAAGCCCGCCGCCCGAAAGCTTAAGAGCTCCAAGACGGGTGAGAAGGGCCGGATTGTAGGGGAACATAAACGAGCCGCCCCGGTAGTTAAGCAGCCATTTGACGTTTTCGAGCCCCGCGCCGTTGCGCGCTTCGGAAGTCAGAAGCCATAAAACGAGGCCGTAAGCTCTTTTAAAACCAATAGACCACTGGTCGTTGACGCCGCCTTCCGATCCCATAGGTATAAGGACCTGAGCGCCGAGCGGAACGGCCGGATCGCCCGATGCGACTCCGCTTCCGAGCTTTAACACATATTCCTGGCCGGGAGTGAATTTTTCGACTTCGCCGTAAGTATCGTCCGGCGCCATCGTTATCTGTTTTGTGCTGATATCGTAAGGTTCGCTCAATTCACGATGCGGAATGCCCCACGGCATTACATGATACTGGGCCTGCTTTACCACCCTGGGTTTACCCTCGCGGTCTATTTCTACGACTTTGCGCGCTGAAACTTCTGCGCTGTCGTACCCGATTATTTTAGCGAATGTATAATCGATTTTACGGTTGCCGTCGACATAAACGCGATTACCGGCGATCACTATTTCTTCAGAGGTGATCGTGAGCCCGTTTTGGGCTGCAAAAGAAATCGCGGCGTTTTTGATGGCCACTTCCTGCGTGGCGCTAAGTTGCGCCGTAGTGGTTTTCTGGGCGGCCAGTTCGCGGCCGGCGGCCATAGAAGACGCCTCTACCGATTCTTCGACGCGCGCGGATTCAAGATATACGCGCGAAATATCTATTGCGACCGCGGCCACTCCGCAAAAAGCGACCATGCCGGCGGCCACCAGAACAAGCACGGAACCGGCATTATTTATTTTTTTAAGCTTTCTTAATTTAAATAAATTCATAGCTGCTCACCCCTGGCCTTTCAGTTGACTTTCATTATGGTCTTTACATAAGTCGCAGTTAAATCAGGATAGTTCTGAATGCTGTTAAGCTTGAACACCGCAAACCCAACGATGTGATAATACCCGTTATTGCCCTGCGAACCCGAAATATCGTATATCGGAATCATGACGTTTTTACCTAAAAGAGACGCCAGAGCGTCGCGGACGCTGGAAGCATTCTTCTGGCCGGTCATCGAATATATATTTTGAGGAGGCAATATCTGTATGGGCGCGGAATAGGGATCTGATATCCAGGCCGCCAGCTCGTTAGGACCGGCGTTAGGATTATCGCCGCTATCATAAAGCACTGAAAGATCGAGCCATCCAAAGCCGCCGGCCAGAAGCCAATCGCCTTTTATGGTAACGGGATTACCGGTCAAAACGCAGGCGTTTTGATTTACCGCAATCGGAAGAGAACCGCTAAGCCGGAACTGCCCGGCCGGCATCAGGTTTGGATAATATGCGCTCACCGGCCATGTGCTGGAAACGTTCAGCAGTATAGTGGCCGAGTTTATAAGGTCAGCAAAAGGAATAACGACTTCGTGGTCGTATTCGACCCTGACGCTGACATAAGAACAATTAAATCTTGTCGGCAAAACAAGCGAGTCGTCTGAAAAATCATTTTGTGAATCATTATCGTATTTAAAAAAAAGCGGAGCGGCAAAGGCTGTTACGCTCTGTCCCGATCCGTCTATTATATCGCCCGAAGAGCTTTTTGAATAAGGCCCGAATTTTTGATTGTTCAAGGCGACAATTCTTAAATTCGGCTTTTTTATATTTTCGCCAAGGCTGTCGATGAGTTTTCCAACAATAAGGACTTCGGCGGAGGAATACCCCACAAGAGTGGAGCCGAAACGGCAGGCCTCGGCTACCGCGCGGTTAAGAGCGATATAGTCGTTTATAATAAAGCCGATCTGCATGATTCCCACAAAGAACAAAAGCAAGATCGGCAATACCAGAGCAAATTCGACCATAGACTGGCCCTTTTTTTTATTTGAACGATATTTTATATCACTCATAACGGTTACCTCCATAATTAAGGCATAACGTAAAAATAAATAATAAGCATGTAAATATTTCCCTTATATTAATTATATCATAAAAAAACGACATGTTTATCGTAATTTATAAAAAACATAATCTAGTTTTTGAAAAATCCAACAATAAATTAAATTTGAAATTTTATCAAGCAAATTACATGCCGAATTTAAGCGTAAAAAAGCCGGCCATTTTTTAATCTTTGCCGCCTTGAGGCGATATTACTACCAGCTTTTTGTAAGGGATTTCAATTCCGTTTTCCGCGAAAATCTTCAAAATTCTTTTTCTAAGCTCGCATTCAAAATCTACTCTTTTGCCGACGGTAAGCTTTGTCTGAGTTCTGATGACAACTTCGGAATCGCCAAATTCCACTATGCCGAGTACCTTCGTGGGTTCGATAATAAACAGGTTCCAATCCATGCAAAGCTCGGAAACTATTTTTTCGATAATAACGAGAACTTTCTCAAAATCACAATCATAAGCTATCCTCATCTCGAACCTGGAAATCGAGTAATCTTTCGAAAAATTAGATGTTTTACTGATCGCGCCGTTGGGAATTACATGCATTGTACCGCTAAGGTCGCGTATTTTAGTTATACGAATCGATATTTCCTCGATAGTGCCGGAAATCCCTTCGATAGTGACGTAATCTCCAACGTTATACTGGTCTTCGAATATTATGAAGAACCCGGCCACTATATCTTTTACAAGGTTCTGCGCGCCGAAGCCTATCGCGAGGGCGAAAATTCCCGCGCCCGCCATGATCGGAGTAACATCGACGCCGATTTCTTTTAATACCAGATAAATCCCGAAAAACCAGATTATGTATTTTGCGGTGCTTTTAATCAGGGGCGCAATAGTGGCCCCGCGCTTTTTAATGTTATCTGATTTTTGATGCGACAACGCGCTTTTAAAGAAATCTTCGATAAATTTTTCAATAAGGTGCCAGCACAAAAAGCCCGTTAAGACTATCGCGATCACCGTAAAAATTTTTTTGCCCACATAAACCGTAAAATCGGCCGTTAAAATTTCAATAAGATAATGAACTCTGATGCCCCATATTTTAAGCGTAAAAAATGCGAAAAGCACTATAAAGCAGATTCTGTAAAATACCCTTAGATAAATTACCGCTTTCTGCTTGAACCTTAAATACGCGTTTAGGTTCAAAAGAGTGCTTTCTTCCGAAAAAAGCCATTCAAAGGTCATAACGGCGAACTTTGGCGCCAGAAAAAGAATGGAATATAAAATAAGCGTTAAAAACGAAGAATTGATTATATAAAAAGCCTGCTGATAATAGCCGGCAAAATAAATTACAGCCGTTATAAATATAATGACGGCAATGAGGTTATGATACTTGCGCAGTAGATGATTGTACAGCGTGGCAATATGAATTATGGAAAAACTGTATTTATTTATCTTCAGGTGCCGTTTTGAAATATAAAGACGCGATAAAAGCGCGCCGGAATAATTCTTAGCCAGAATAACCAGAAGAATAAGCCCGATAACTTTGCATGTGAATTTAACTAAAATAACCAGATGCGCCGATTCTGAAAGATTATCTACTAAAATAAGCGTAATCGTCGAAAACAAAAGAAATTTAACGAACAGAGAAATCCTGAAAAAAATATCGGAATCAAGCATCCGGCTGTTGAAAAATTCATGCAGCATGGCTGAAATCGTTTTAAAAATAAACAGCGTCAGCGCCGAAAAAGAAAGGATATTTATTAAAGGCGCATTGCCAAGCGAAGACACGCTGAAATATCTGACGGCTATCACGATTACGAAATATGGAAAAATCTGTTTAACGGTATTTTTTACTAGAGAACCGCTCATGTTTTTTAAAAATATCGAATTTATGAAAGCATAAAAAATAAAAGATAAAAAGGCGCTTAAAAAAAGGTTTTTCAATATCAGCAATAATTCAAATATTTTTTCCCGCGACGAAAGATATCTTGCTATGTAAACCGGAGAATTTTCAATTTTACGGTACGATTTTTTAACGGCGTTATTTAAAGCGTTATAAGCTTCTGAAAGGGTTTTTGAATCCAGGCGCTCCTCTAACTGATTAAGGACAGTTGAAAGCACTTTTACCGAATTATCGATAGTTTTGATTTTTTCTTTAAGCCAGAGATCGTATTTTAAAGAGCTCTGCACAAACTGCTCATTGACGCCTATACGGCTTTTTATCGTCTGGATAATGCTTCCCACGGTGTCTTTGACGGACTTTAAGTCTTTGTCCTGGGCGTTGGCCTGAATTTGCAAAATAACTTCGGCGGATTCAAGCTCTCTGGCGGCAAGTTCGCTCTTTAAAATTTTCAGCTGGTTTTCAATTCTAACGCGCCCGCTTTTAATTAAATCGCTCAGCGAAGCCGCTTCTTGTTTCTGCTTTTTATATTCGTCGATTTCATCTTTAATAAGGCCTTTTCTGCCCAATATATCGGAATTGCCCGTAAATAAATACAGTTTTTGTATATTGTCGGTCTCTTCTTCAGCGGCTTTCGCCGAATAATTGGCTATCCTCACTAAAAATTTAGAAAGCTCGTCGGTTTCCGTGGAAAAGCTCGACTTATGCTTCAGCAGCTCCTGTTCGAGCTGAAGGCTTAAGTTAAGATATTTAAGCTTCTGGGCCCCGGCTTTATCTATGGACGATTCCTTTAATTTTTTAATCTCGCCGGCGATCGCGTTGATTTTTTTTAGAGACTCATCCAGACGGGGCTTGCTTTCAGACAGATTAATCCGGCTGATTTCGATCTCGGCGGTCGAAAGGCCCGATTGCTTTTTATTGCCGGATATCAGCGACGAATTATCTTTTAAAAAGCTGTTGACCTGTTTTTTCTGCTCCAATTCGGCCCTGGTGTTTTTTATTTCGTAATTTATTATTTTTTTCTGCTGGCTCATACAGTAGAGCTTAAGCTCAAGAAAACGAGCCATGCAGGATTTATAATATCCCTCGGCCGCTTTAAAGGCTATCTGATTTTCAAACGTCGCCGAGCTTTTCATCCTGGCGGATTCAGCGTTTAAAATTATTTCCAGCGACTCTCCGCTTGCGAGCGAAATACCCCCGAGAGCTATGCCGTTAATAAGTTCTTCCTGAATCAGTGAATAAGAATTGATCTCGGAATTAAGCGTACTCATTTCGTAATTTTTAGAATTCAGCACGCTTTCAAGAAGGACGATTTCATAAGATATATCGACCAGATCGGCATTTTTAAAGTCGAACTCGATAACATTACCTTTTTTTACGCTTTGTTCGGTTTTTATGATCTCATTTTTAACTTTCAGCGATACAAAATCGCGGGATAAGAGTTCAAAATCTTTTTTTAGTTTGTCACATTTAGAAGCCAGTTCCTTAAACGCCGAAAGCTTTAAATGCTTTTCCGCTCTGATTTCAACGCTGCCTTCCGATTGCGCGCCGCGGGCTAGCGCATTAATAAAATTATTTAAATTTTTGTTTTGAATAGTGAGCGAATCGATATAAGCCGATATTTCATTGAATATTCCGGCGTCGTCCGCGGGCTTTTTAGAATAAAAAGGCTGACCCGGGCCGGAAGCGATAAGAGCGGAAGGCGTAAAAAATATTAAAACCAGGGCAAGCAAAATAAAACCCGGCCGGCAGTTAAAAACACCGAACCGTAAATATTTTATTGAATTATTTTTGCCGACGCGAATTGATTTCATAATGAGTATTAAAACAAAAAGGCAAGCCGTATAAATTTTAAAGCGCTTGCCTTTTTGATTATATTAAATTTAGCGTGCTTTGATTAATCGTGTATTGAATTTCCTTCAAAATACTTTAAAAGCGCTTCTTTTACTTTTTCGGGCCATTCTTCTACTCCCAGGATTTCGATGCCGACTATTTCATTGCCAAAAGCAAGGTCGACCGCGACGCCGTCCGCGACGTCTTCGTTTTTTATAACTTTCAAATCCGGGTTAAGTGAAAGATACAGTGTGCCGTCATTTTTTTTATATTGCAATATCTCGCTTCTACTCATACAATACCTGCTTTCTATGTATTATTTCTTTTCTATAAAGTCCGACGCCTTGAATCCGTGAGGAAGAAGCTCCGCTACGCTGTAAACGGCATAAGGAGTTTTAGAAACGTCTTCGTCTTTAAACTGGCCGATAGAATATACTTTCATATCGGGCGAGGCAAATTCGGCCAGGACCTGCCTGCAGGCTCCGCATGGAGAAACCGGCTTTTTAGACGAAGCATAAAGGACCATGGCTTTGAATTTTTTATTTCCATCGGAAACGGCTTTATAAATGGCTATTCTTTCAGCGCAACAGGTGAGGCCGTAAGACGCGTTTTCAACATTGCAGCCGGTGTACGCCGAAATCTGGTTTTCGTCGCCGCGTCCGTCTTCAAGTAATAAAACGACGCCTACTTTAAAATGCGAATATGGAGCATAAGCGTGTTCGCTCGCTTTTTTTGCGGCTTTAAAAAGAAGCGCGAGCGTTTCGCGGCTGAATTCGGCCGTGTGAACGGCCGGCTTAGTTTCCGTAACGTGCTGCGGCATAGTAGCTTTTACAGGTGTTTGAACTTTAGCTTTATCTGGTGTCATTGCGCCCTTTCTAGGTTCAACGGCCGGTTTATTTTTTTCAGGCTGTTGTATCTTTTTAACCGCTTCTTTCTGCGGCTGGATTTTCTGCTGTGACTGAGGTTTTGTATGCATTTGCGGCTTCGGTTGAAAAGCGTTTTTATTTGAAACATTCGCCTGAACGGGTCTGGCCGCGTTTTTAGCCGCGGGCGCCTGAGGCTTTACGGCCTGCTTTAAATTCAGAGGCTGGCCGCCTTTTACGGGCTGAGACGTTTTGAAAACAACCGGTTTATTCTGATTTTTGTTGTTATTAGAAACCGGGTGTTTTGCCGGTTGCTGCTTAACCGCCGCGTTTTGTTTAACTTGAACCTGCGGCTTCGCTTGAGGTTTCTGGTTCATCTGCGGTTTGGGCTGAGGCTGCGTCGCCTTAGGCTTAAAAGCGTTTTTATTCGAAGCGCTTAGCGCTGCGGGTTTAACCGGCTGCTTGCCGGCGTTCTTCTGAGGCGTAACGGGCTTTGCCTGAACTTTTGCCTTGCCGGCCGCGGGCGGCTGAGGTTTTGACTGAGAAACAGCCGGCTTGAAAGGCATACCTTTAGCTTGCGGTTTGGCCTGGGCTTTTTGCTGCGGCTGGGGCTTTTTAGCCGTCATGGCGGCGAATGCGGGTTTCTTCGTTTTAGATGAAGAACTCATTGCTTACGCCACCGCCTTTTCCTCGTAAGTTTTCCAGAGCACGATAAGAGGCGATACGACGAATATAGACGAGTAGCAGCCGCAGATCATGCCGAATATCATGGTCATGGCGAATCCTGAAAGGACTTCGCCGCCGAAGAAGAAAATGGCTATAAGCGGCAATAAAGTAGTTAATACCGTAATTACGGTTCTGGAGAAAACCTGCGCGAGGCTTTCGTTGACCATATCGTAGTAACTCGCTTTTTTCATTATCTTGTAATTTTCACGGATACGGTCGCATATGATGATTGTATCGTTGATCGAGTAACCGACTACCGTGAGAATAACCGCGAGCTGGGACATATCGAATTCAAGGCCAACGAGCATGATAAAACCGAGAACGATCATTACGTCGTGGAATAATGAAATAAGCGCGGGAATCGCGAATTTAAATTCAAAGCTGAAAGTGACGTAAAGCAGTATGCCGAGAAGTGCTACAAAAACGGCGAAAGCCGCCTGCGTTCTTAACTCTGCTCCAACGGCAGGACCGACCGAAGATTCGCGAAGTATTTCTTCGATTTTAAGGTCTTTATCGAGCTTGACGAGAGCTGCGTCGAATTTTTCGCGCATGTCTTTTAACGATTTGACTTCCTTACCGGTAGTTTTATCTTTGTAAGATTCGTTGGCAAGAAATTCGGTTTTTATTATTTTTTCTCTTGATTCGCCTTTTAAAACAACCGCTTCAGCGTTGCCCGCATCGCCGGTGTATGTAGATTGAACCACGCTGAAAGCAAGGCCGCAATCGTCTTTTAAAATCTGGCGGATTTTATCGTCGCTGACGGCTTTGTTGAATTTATAGTGTAATTCCGTGCCGCCTTTAAAATCTACGCCATATTTCATGGTATAAGCCGGCGTAAAAAATAAAATAACGGTTATAATCAATGAAACTATCGAAAATGTATACCCAACATATCTTTGTGATAAAAAATCAAACTTTTTCACTTACTATCACCCTTTTTAATAAATTAGATGCTGATG
This sequence comes from bacterium ADurb.Bin243, assembly GCA_002069765.1. Taxonomy (GTDB): domain Bacteria; phylum Muiribacteriota; class UBA9980; order UBA9980; family UBA9980; genus UBA9980. The sequence continues at coordinate 73,217 of MWBZ01000002.1, read as the reverse complement.
GTTTTGGCTTTTCTGCCGGCGAGCAATAAATCAAGTATTACTTTTACGACGAATATAGCCGTGAACATCGATATGATAATACCCGCAGAAAGAGTAACCGCGAAACCTTTGATAGGGCCGGTGCCGTAATAATAGAGCGCAATGCCTGTGATCAAAGTGGTAAGGTTCGAATCCCATATCGCGGTGAAAGCCCTGTCGAATCCGGATTCTATAGCGGCCCTGACGGTCTTGCCGGCGCGCAATTCTTCTTTGATGCGCTCGTATATAAGAACGTTAGCATCTACCGCGACGCCGAGGGTAAGCGCGATACCCGCGATACCGGGAAGCGTAAGCGTGCTGTTTAAAAGCGCCATTATGGCGAAAAGGAAAATTATATTCAAGGTAAGGGCGAAAGAAGCGATCAAACCGCAGAATTTATAGTATATTATCATGAAAACGAAAACCAGTGCCGCGCCAAAAAGCGAAGAAACTACGCCTTTATGGATAGAATCGTTTCCGAGCGTCGGACCTACGAGAGTGGCGCTCGCTTTTCTGACGGGGGCGGGAAGCGAACCGGCCCTTAAAATGATGGAATACTTTTTAGCGATTTCGTCGCTAAAGCTTCCGGTGATCTGAGCGCGGCCGTTAGGAATTACCGATTGAACCTGAGGCGCGGTCTGAACTTTGCCGTCGAGAACGATGGCGATATTCTGATGAAGATATTTGCCTGTAATATCGGCGAACTTTTTAGCGCCTTCGGAGTTAAATTCCATAGCGACGCATATTCTCTGCGATTCGTCGAACGAAGGACGCGCGTCTACCACGTAATCGCCGGTCATAAGAACGGCCTTATCGAGCACATAAAGGGGGACCGAATCCGAACGCGGATCTTCTTTGGTTCCGGGCATGATTTCTTCGGTCGCTTCGTCGATTTTATCGTTCAACGAAGTAGCGATTCTTTTCATATGACGGAACTGAAGCTGAGCCGTAGAGCCTATAACGTCTATAGCCTTTTGAATGTCTTTTTCGCCGGGGAGCTGAACCCTGATACGGCTTTCGCCGACCGTAGATATCAGGGGCTCTTTAACGCCGAACTGATCTATACGGTTTCTGATGATTTCAACCGCTTTAGCGGCGGCATCCATGACAGTCTGTTTGGATTTTTCTCTATCTATGGTGAGGCGCCAGCTGTTGCCGCTTTTAGCGATTATCGCGGGGGCGGCTACTTCGAGTGAAACGTCGGCGCGCTTCATATTTTCGGCTGAGGTTTCAGCTATGGTTATGCTGAAAGCGTTTCCGTTGTCTTCGCTTTTAAACGTAGCGCCTACAACGTTGTTTTTTTCGAGGGACTGCTTTAACTGATCTACTTTGATCGCGAGCATGTTTTTAAACAGTTCATCCGTATCCACTTCGTAAATGAGATCGATACCGCCTCTTAAGTCGAGACCGAGATTGATCTTTTTGTCGATGGGGTAAATACTCCAGATAGCCAGCAAAAACAATACGAAAATGAACATGACCTTAAACCTGATGTTCATTAAACAAAACTCCTTTACTTATAAATGTTGATTTTTCTCAACAAAATTAAATATCCATAATCTCGTGTGCATTTTTGATTATGGTTCCGATATTTTAACATTATTTCAGCGTCTTGTCAATTTGTTTTTTTTATTTTTCAGATTTTTATTTTTCTACTATTTTTCTATTTTTCATTTTTTTAACCATTAACGTATTTACTTTTTGTTAAAATCATGTTAATATCTCTTATCAAAAAATTCCAATGTTATATTGTTCAAGGAAAGTTTATTTAATAAATAAAAGGAAGATGTGAAGTGGATTTTTTAAATTATGAAAACTACCTGAATAGATTCTGCGCCGCGGTTATTTTCTATGTCGGCCTGTTGATTATCGTTCTTACGGTCCTTCCCGATTCGATAATTCCCATACAGCTGCCGGCGTTCGCCGGCATTTTCTTCGGGAACAGAGTCCATCCCGACACGGCCCTCACCGTTTTTTACGGCCTTATAATGCTCGCCGGCCTTATAGTTACCGCGACCGTTATTTTATACCCGCGGCGGGTTATTTCAGAAATAAACTTCTGGCTCCTCATTGCCGTATTTTTAATATTGCCCTTCGCATATTCACGTGACACAAAAGAAAACTTTCTGCTCGTTAAAGAAACCGTTTTAAGGCTTTTTTTAATATCGATGTTCGCCATATTTTTATTCAGAAAACTCGCGACAGGCTCTATTCTGGAATCGCTCAAGCGCGTACCGTGGCATTTTTACGCCTTCACCGCTTTCGCCGTAATATCGATAACATGGTCCGCCTCTAAATACATGACCTTTCACTATTCGTTGATTTTAATTTCTTACCTTATTTTTTATATCGTCACAACCGATACTTTGAGAAAGCCCTGGCAGTTCTACTCGATTTCAGATATTTTAATAGCGGCCGCGGCCGTAGCTTCCATGTACGGCATCCTCCAATATTACAGAGTGGCCGGAACCAACCACAATTACGACCCGCTTTTCGGCGTCGGCGAAGTAATCGGCAACACCGACCGAAAAAGAGTCTTTTCTTTTTTCGGCAACCCCGTCTTCCTGGGCGTATATCTCGACGCCGCGCTTCCCATAGCTTTCGCAATGTTCTTTTCGTCGTTTTCCGCTGGCGCCCGCTGGGCGCATAAATACGAAAAACTTATATTGCGCTCTCAAATAATACTGCTCTCATTCGCCATAGTCTATAGCTTCGTGTTTATGGGAATCGCCAATTCTTCAGTCAATTCGCTTATCGAAGCTTCTAAAATGCCCGGCGGCGCCGCCGTTACCGATTCAAAAGTCTCAGACCTGATAACTTCGGCCGGCTCCACTTCTTTCATAATAGCGCCGGTGGTTTTCGCGTGCCTTCTTTTCGGCGCATTTTTCGTTTATCAAGCCGTCCCTTACTGGCAGGAACATGAAAAACAGATTTACCGCATGGCGAACGGGTTATTCTCCTTTCTGGCCATATTCGTCTGCATATTCGTCACCTTCACCCGAACGGCGTGGATCGCAACGGCAGCGTCGCTCTTCTTTTTCGCCATCTATATTTTAATTTATGCGCACGATCTGATATACGCTTATCGCAAATGGATCATTTCATTCACTATAGTTTTTATACTGGCCACTATATTTTTGACGGTGATTTACTTCAAGCCCAACCAGCTCAACACCGGAACCGAATCGATAGCCGGCCGTTTCACCTCTTCGTTCACCGTGCTTCAACGTATAATGCTCTACGATATAACCATTAACGTCATAAAACTCAACCCGATCTTCGGACATGGATTCGGAACTTTCGGAAAATTCTATCCGGAACATCAGGCTAAATTTTACAAAGGCGAATTCCGCTACCTTATCGACGGCATCAATTCGTTTTTCAAAAACGCCGTTCCAAACAAATCCATAAATTTCGTCGTCTGGTGCTTCGAAAAAGTCACCACATCAAGGTTTTTTCAATTTCTCATGATGTGTTATTTCATCGTTTTCATAATGGGCGGCATGTTGCTTATCATATATTACAAGGATATTAAACAGCGCGTATCGCATATAAAAGGCGCCGTCGCCGCATACATTCTGATCATAACACTGCCCGTGCTCGCCGTATTTTTAAAATTTTTAACCGTAAAAAAATCATATCTGGGCATAAGCGAAAACATAATGTCCATAAATCCGCAGGACTATTACTGGCTTTCGGCGGGCTTCGCTCACGTGCACAACGAATACCTCCAGGTATGGTCGGATATCGGCATATTCGCGCTCTTTCTTTTCATGTACGCTTTCTTCGATTATTTTTACCGCGGCAGCTGGCTTTTAAGCAGGCTCAAAAATTCGCCTGACCGCGTTATTATAATCGGTTATCTTTGCGCCGTAATCGCCATGCTGGTCGAATCGCTAGCGAACTTCCCCTTCCAGAGAATTATGCCCATATTAATCGCCTGCGTGGGATTCGCTATGATTTTTAACGGGCGCAGGATTTTCGGCGACCAGATCGAAGCCGCCGAAGCCATTGCCGCCGCCGATGCACCGCCCGACGGCGTTCAGCCTCAAAGAGCATATAATTACAGCGTAAAAGATAATTTGAGCGAAGAGCCGCTTTTCGACGATCACGCCGCGCTTGCCTCGATGCCTCGCGATCAGCGCGAACATCTCAGGCAAAATCTTTCTTTCTACGCAGTCGTATCGGTTTCGGTGCTCATATTAAATTATTTTCCCGCACGCTATGTTCTGGGCAACGTAGATTTAAAGTCGGGCCATACTTTCATCTCACAGGCCCAGATGGTTAGAAACGAAGAAGAAAAATTCAGGATAATAGTCAACGAAGGGCTGCGCTACCTCGAACGCTCCGTCGCGCGCGTCCCCTACAACTCGGAAGCTATTTTCTGGTGGGGCGATACTTTAAAACTGCTCGGACGCTACGACGAAGCTATCGAAAAGTTCAACCGCGCCCTTCAGTTCACAAGCACCAAACATGTTTTTTATTCAAGAGGCATAGCATTCTTCGAAAAATTCAAGCTCGAAAACAAGGACGAATTCATGGAGCAGGCTAAAAAAGACTGGAAACGCGCCATAGAAATAAACCCCAACTTTCCTCAGCCTCTATTTCATCTCGGCTATCACGAATTTCACAGCGGCAATTTCAAGCAGGCAATGGATTACTTCAAAGAATCCATAAAATGGGATAACAACGAAGGCCTGGCTTCGGAATCATATAAATTCGCCGGCATAGCCGCTTACTACCTTAAAGACGATACGGAAGCCATTTCGCTCATGGGCGAAGCTTATAAACGCGGAGTGCGCGGAGTGTGCAAGTATCTCGGCGGCCTGCTGCTGGCTAAAAGAAAATATGAAGACGCCCTCCCGTGCCTCGAAGACGCTCTGCGCGAAAATCCTAAAGACAAAGAGGTTTACGCCAGCCTCATAAACGTCTGCCAGAAGCTTAATCTGACCGACCGCGCTCTGGAAATAGTCAACTCACAGTATCCTTCGAAAGACGGCGCCGATTATTTCCACTCGATCGGAAGGCTTTACGCTGCTTCTAAAAACTTCGACCGCGCCCTCATAGAGCTCGGCAAAGGCCTCGAAAAATATCCCGACGATATAAAAATCAATGAAGAAGTCGGCAGAATCTATTTCGACGACAAGAAAAACTACCAGGTCGCCGCCACTTTCTTCGAAAAGCTTACAAAACTCGAACCGGCCAATTTAAGGACCCTTTATAACCTCGGCGCGTGCCATTTCAGAACCGGAAATTTTGAAAAAGCTTTCGAAGCATGGTCGGAAATAAAAAAACGCGACCCTAAATTCCCAAATATCGACGCTTACATTAGAAGCGCGGAACGCAAAACCGGCACCGATGAAATAAAAACTACCGTAATCGCCCCCGACGCCGTTCCAGAAGCGGTTGAAAAAGCTTCCGGAACAGGGGAAACCGAAAGCAAGAACACTTTTTTTAAATATCAATAAGCGATTTTAAAACCGCCGGATGCAAAGCACCGCTTTCCGGCCAAAACGCAATATCGCAAGCAAAAAAAGCCGCCTGAAAAATACTTCAGGCGGCTTTTTTGATTTATTTATTTTTTTGATTTTATCTGGCGGTAAATTTAATTATGCCGTTTTCAATAATTCCGCCCGGCGAAAAAACGTCGATTTTATATTCGCGGCCCTTTATAAGGGGCTTTTTAGGCTTGATCAGGACCGTCAGCGGGCCCTGAGGTTTTATTATTTTTTCTTTTGCCGCTTTTTCCTTAACCTGAGCTGATTTTGATTTTACATTAGCGCCAAGAGCCATAACATCGATAGTGCGCCTGGCTTCCGGCTGCCTGAAAACCTTTCCACAAATATCGAATTCAAGAGGCTTTTCTTTTTTCTTTTCGATTTCAAAAAAATTTATTCCCAGGTCCGCGACATCTTCGGATATAGTGACTTCGAAAGTTTCGTCTTTTTTTACTTTGCCGTCGCAGGCTAATTTGGCCGACATTACCGCGCACGCAGTCTTGAAAAAGAAAGTTTCGTTTATCGGCATGTCGAGCTTTTTAGCCGTTCTTATTTTTGTAACGGCTATCTTATAGTTTTTGCTGGCATAGAGAGGTTTTTGAGGCGTCAGCGTCAGCTTGCGCCCTTCAAGCGACAGCTTATATGGCAGCCTTTCAAAAACGGACCTTTCGCCGCTTTCGCAAAAAAGCTGCATGGTGTCGTTATTAACCGATTTCGGGTCTATGTCGCATGAAAAAACTATATAAATTTCCGAACCGGGCCGGATCGAAACGCCTTCGGGATAACGCTCCACAAGCGCAGGCATATTTTTGGGCTGATCAAAAAGCTCGCCCGTCATCAAGTCTTTTTTATTCAAAGAAGATTCGGAAGTGCCTGTTTTATTTGAATTGGCCGCCTTATCGCCGACTTCGGCTTCTTCTGTATCGCGTTTATCTTTGAGTTCCGTTTCGGCGGTGGATTTGTCGCCAAGCTCGGTTTCGTCGGTGGCCGGAGGCGCTTCTGAAGAAAGAGCGGTTTCCGAAGACGTGGACTCGTATGCGAGCGTCCGAAAATTCCAATCAAGCCTGTAACTTACAAGCCTGTCGGTCAGATTTATATCTACAGTTTTAAAAAGCCCTGAATTTACGCTGCGGCTTCGAAAAAAACCTTTTTCCGAAACGGCGGGTCCTTCTTTTTTTGCCGGCGGAATTATTTTGTGATCAAGCGCTACCGAAACGCCATATAATGCATTGCGTTCAAGCGGCGAAGAGCAAACAATCGTCAGAAGCGCTTCCGCGGCCGCCCATGTGAATTTTATAGCTCCGGCGTCGCGCGGATTCGACTTTGAATATTTCTGGTTCACTTTTATAGACTTTACGTCCACTTCCGCCAGAGCCGCGCCGTTGATTTTCGCCGCGTTGAATTTTATAGTGATCGGGCCGGAAATGGGCGCATCAGTTGAATTAGCTCCGGGTGAAATTTTGTCCGGCGAAAGCAATACATTCGATTCTTCTTTTGAAAAACCCCCGTCCTGGCAATTTGAAGTTGAAACTGACGCTATTTTTTTTATATCGAACGATGACATATAACCGTCTAAATCGGAAATAAAACCCGGCGAATTTTCAAGACGTGAATTTTCAAGCTTAATATAAGATTTAAGCTCGAGCAGCGAGTCTTTCAAAAAATTTCCGGAAATTTCAACCGAATCGGTATTGCCTTCGCCGTTTTGAACGGCGGGCAGATTCAACGCATATAAAATGAAGGAGTCCATTCCGTAAAGCTCGTATAACCTGGTATTTAAAACATGGCGTTTAATAATTTTTATGGTCTTATTAGAGCCGTCTCCGGCGCACGCCGCGGCAAGCCGCGCGCTAACAGCCTCGCGTTCATTATAAAGCGAATTTAAAACTTTTTCCACTTCTGTGTTGTCGTTGGACATTTTTAAAGCGGCCATCTGCTCTAAAAAAAAGATCGTTTTATTATTGGATAAAAGCGTGACAATATCTTTGGTGACGGCGGTTTCGCCGGGCAGCTGCGAACCGGCCGCCGAAGACACTTCCGACGAATCGGCGGAAGCGGAAACTGATTCGGTCTCACCGGCCGATTCTGACGCGGCCGATATGGAGTTTTCAGCGGTGCTTAAAGCGGCTTCGCCGGCTATAGCGGTTTCTTCGGAATCGGCCGCGCCGCCGGGCGCAGCATATAAACAAACAGGAACAAACAGCTGCGCCAAAAAAACGACGGCTAAAAATCGCAGATATATTTTTTTCATGATGATCGAACCTCTTTTTTATTAAACTGATAAAATATCACATCAATTTTACTCAATAAAATAAAGATTGTCAATATTAAACGATAAATAAACAAAAGCCGCCCTTTCGGACGGCTTTTTTTATCTAGGGATTATTTTGCCCGCGGATAGTTATTGAACTGAAGCCGCTGCCGCAAAGTATTTGCTTAAGAATAACGTCCAGTTGGTTTTTGAGAATTTAATTTTGCCGTAGTCTGAACCGGGGTTCGACGACGGGAAGTATATAGCTAAACCGGTAGCGTTTTTCATCGAGGAACCGTTAATGCAGTTGCCGGCGATAAGAGGATTCTGGCCAGCAGCATAAAGAGCGATCGTTTCAGCTACGAGAGCCTGTACCTGATCGTTTTTAACGTTTTTCTGAACGAGCGACAGGAAGTGGCCGAGATCGATATTCGATCTGTAGTAGAATGCCTGGGTGTAAGGACGAACCTGTTTTTTAATAGCGGTAACGACAGCTTTATCTGACATGAGTTCGGCGAGTTTCGCGCAGAGCTGATCAAATTTAGCCATGAAAGCGTCCATTTTATCGAGGTCTACTGACGACTGCGTGCAAGCTTCGCCCTGCTGTATATAATGATCTGCGTAAGCCTGTGCCGTTAATTTTGAAACTGCGAGAGCGTCCATGGAAGGATCTTTAGCTAACGGGCCGAGGAACGTATCGTAGGTGTAGCCGTCGCCGGGTTCGGTTTCTTCGGATGCTACGCAGAACTGAACGTAATCTTTAACTTCGTAGCAAACTTCAGCCATCTGCATTAAGCATGCGTCCATCGAAAGGATGTCGAGTTTTTTGCCGATGGTCTGATAGATAGAAGCCATAGCCTGACCGAGCTGAGGAGTGGTTATATGATTGCCAGACTGATCGTCATAGGATATGCCTTTGAAAGTCATCGCTCTTTTTTTGTTCCAGCCCGAACCGTGGTTCCATATGTTTACTAAGTAGTTTTTAGCGGGATAGTTTTTAACGCCCCATGCTACGAAATCTACTAAGTTTTTGTAGTTGCCCATATCGTACACGCCGAGTTCTTCGACGACTTTTGAAGTGATGTTGTTTTCGTCGTTATCTTTGGTGATGTAGAGTTTTTTCGCTACTCCGCCTTCACGGTCTAAGAGAACTACGATATTTAAACGGTCGTTCGAACCGATTTTTTCCATTTCGTTGACGTCTTTAACGCCGAACTGATCGAGATTGTTGTCTGCATTTAAGAACACGAGAACTGTCCAGTCTTTAACAGCTTTTGTTTCGCAGGTATCGTTGCATCCGCCGCAGCCGCCGCCGCAGTTTCCGAGTTTGGTTTCACAGGTTCCGCCGCCGCAGCCGCCGTTAGGATCGCATGTGCCGCCGCCGCAATTACCTGCATACACGTTGCCCGCCATTAAAATCATCATAAATACCGCGAATAAAACTGTTAACATACCCCTTTTTGCCATTAATACTCCCTACCTTTCAAAATTTTTAATTTTCCACTACTGGCTTTTTCTTTTTGATTAAAATAATTTTACAAAAATTAGTAAGCTTTGTCAAGCAAAAACAAAAACTATTTATATATTTTTGCGTTTTATTTTTTAAGTAAAGGAATGTAAAATATAAATTAAATACCCATACAAAAAAATATTGTAAATTTACAATAAATGTGATATATTTTTGACTTAATAATGTTATCTAAAAAACTTTAAATTACATAATATGAGGTGAACCAATGCCCAAAACCTGCACGCAATACGATATCGACCGTATTGTAAATACCGATCATTTTGACCCTTTTCAGCTTCTCGGAATGCACGAAATCGAAATCGACGGCGCAAAAAATGTCTGCGTAAGAGCTTTTTTGCCGGACGCTCGCGAAGCGATCGTTTTCGAAGTCGCCAAACCTAAAAACCGCTACCAAATGAATAAAGTGGACGATCGCGGTTTTTTTGAAGTAATTATTAAAAGGGCCGACATTTTTAAGTACAACATCGAAAAAAATTTTTACGACGGCAACTCGACCACTTTTTATGATTCCTATTCTTTTCCGCCCATTTTAACCGATTACGACCTTCACCTTTTCAAAGAAGGCAATCATCACCGTATCTACGATAAACTCGGGGCGCATTATCACGAAGTCGAAGGAATCGGCGGCATTTGTTTTGCCGTATGGGCCCCAAACGCCAAACGCGTCAGCGTAATAGGCGATTTCAATATGTGGGACGGCAGGCGTCATGTAATGCGCGTCCGCCAGGGCATAGGCGTATGGGAAATATTCGTCCCCGGCCTTCCTATGGGAAGCAGCTATAAATTCGAAATCAAGTCCAAGCAGGGAAACCTGATTGAAAAAGCCGATCCATACGCATTCGCCTCCGAAGTCCGCCCCAAAACATCATCGATAGTTTACGATTATAACAAGTACGAATGGAACGACTCCGAATGGATAGAAAACCGCAAAAAAGGCAACCTCGCGGAAGCGCCCATGTCGGTTTACGAAGTGCATCTGGGCTCCTGGATGCGCGTTCCGGAAGACAACAACCGCTTTCTTACTTACCGCGAACTGGCCGCCCGGCTTACCGATTACGTTAAAAAAATGAATTATACCCATATAGAGCTGCTTCCAGTGGCCGAACATCCGTTCGACGGTTCCTGGGGCTATCAGGTCACCGGTTATTTCGCGCCCACCAGCCGTTACGGCAGCCCCAACGACTTCATGTATTTCGTAGATTATCTCCATCAGAACGGCATAGGCGTAATAGTCGACTGGGTGCCGGCACATTTCCCGAAAGACTGGCACGGCTTTATGCGTTTCGACGGCACCTGCCTTTATGAACACGAAGATCCTAAAAAAGGCGAACACATGGACTGGTCCACTCTAATCTTCAACTACGGCAGAAACGAAGTAAAAAATTTCCTGATCTCGAACGCGGTTTTCTGGTTCGATAAGTACCATATAGACGGACTGCGCGTCGACGCGGTAGCGTCCATGCTTTATCTCGATTATTCCCGCAAAGCTGGCGAATGGGTCCCCAACCAGTACGGCGGACGCGAAAATCTCGAAGCTATAGAGTTTTTGAAATATTTAAACACGATAGTTTATCAGTACTTCCCCGGCGCCGTTACCATAGCGGAAGAATCCACCGCGTGGCCGGCTGTTTCAAGGCCGACTTACGTAGGCGGCCTCGGCTTCGGCATGAAATGGAATATGGGCTGGATGAACGATACGCTCAAATATTTTGAAAAAGACCCCATTTACAGGCGATACCATCACAACACGCTCACGTTCCCGCTGATTTACGCTTTCCACGAAAATTTCGTCCTTGTTTTATCTCACGACGAAGTTGTGCACGGCAAAAAATCCCTTCTTGACAAAATGCCCGGCGACGTATGGCAGAAATTCGCCAACCTCAGGCTATTAATGGGATATATGTACGCCATGCCCGGCAAAAAGCTCCTGTTCATGGGCGGCGAGCTCGGCCAATGGAACGAATGGAACTTCAACAGCAGCATAGACTGGCATCTGCTCAACTACGAGTCGCATTACAAATACAGCCGCTATATGGCAGATTTGAATTACCTTTATAAAACGGAAAAAGCCTTCCATGAACTGGATTTTTCAGACGCAGGCTTCGAATGGATCGATTTTTCCGACTCGGACCGCTCAGTGATAAGCTTTATGAGAAAAGCTAAAAACCCTGACGATTCGCTCATATTCGTATTCAACTTCACGCCAATGGTGTATATGAACTATCGCGTCGGAGTCCCTGCCGCAGGGCATTACGATGAACTGCTCAATTCGGATTCCGCGGAATATTGGGGCTCGAACATAGGCAACTTCGGCGGATTCCAGGCCGATAATTACCCCTGGCAGGGCCGCCCTTACTCGATGAACTTAAATATCCCGCCGCTCGGAGTGGTAATTTTAAAACGCCGCAAGTAAAATTTTTCAGCTCGAATATACAGATGCGCCCGCGCTTTAGCGCGGGCGCACTGATAAAATAAAAACGCGAGGTCACGAATAAAAAATGAAAATTCTTTCTTTATCTTCAATTCTTTTGCCGTCCATCAAAAAAATCGATATGGCGATGCTTTTAATCGCCGCAGGATTTTTAATAATGCCTATGGCTCCGTCCGCGGCCGCGGGGGCCGAAAAAGTCTCTAAAAAGGCGCAGGGAACCGAAATCGAATCTAAAGCAGGATCGCTTATAATAAAAGAGGAAGAAGACGTTTTCGACGAAACGGAAATAGTCGAATCGTTAAAAGAAATAAAAACGCCCGCGCGCAAAACCCCGAGAATGAATAACCCTCCGGCCCCTCCAGACTGGGAGGGCTTCGATTACGACACGCTCGAAACAAATATGGACGAAGTGCTTTCGCGCTTCAAAAAACACGAGCAATATTACGAACCGCGCTATACGCATTACCAGGACGATAAAACCTATAAGATACAGAGCGTCTACCGCGACAAAGTCAGAAACCTCGTAAACGCTAAATCGGTGTCGCAGGAAGACGAGGAACTCTCGAAACTTCTGGATGCGGCCGGAAAAGGAAAAGACGAAAAACTCGGATACGTCGAGCTGCTGGATCTCGGCATAGAGCGCCTGTTCAAATCCGATATGAAAAACGCGGTCAGATTTTTTTCACAGGCGGTCAAAACCGACCCGCTCCAGCCCGAAGGCTATTATAACCTCGCGCTCGCTTATTTTTACCGCAACAACGTGCCACTCGCCATAATCAATTTCAAGCGCGCCATAGACTTAAAATCAAATCTGGCGGAAGCGTATAACAATATGGGCGTCTGCTACGTGCGCGCGAACCTCCTGGAAAGAGGCGTTACGCTTATGCGCCAGGCCAATATTTACGCCCCCACGCTGAAAGAGCCCATAGACAACCTTTACGCGCTTAAAAATAAAGACCTCGATTACAACTATAACGACAAGCTGTTCAGAGAAAAACACGGGCTGTCGTCTTCTTCGCCGTCGCGAATGTTTTCCGTAAAACTTAAATTATGCCCGCCGCTGCTCAATCTGTCGGCCATAGAAAAAGACGAAAACCGCATACAGCTGGAAACCGGCTCCGACGCCTACGATAAACTGGTGGGAGAATACAGGGCTTTGATGTTAGAATCCTATCCCGATATCGATATCGCCATTAAAACCAGCTTCGATCTTACAAACCATTACAATAAATACTGGGACGCGCTCAATTTGTTAAAAGTGGCCGACGAGCTGTATGAAAAGAAGCTCTACAAAGAGTCGGAAAGATATTATACCCAGATCCTCAAAATAATCCCCGGCGTTTGCAGCGTGCACATGAAACGCGCTAACGCGAGGCTTAACGTTAAAAATTTAAGGGGCGCCGAATACGATTTTTCGTTCGCCGCAAAAAATTCCGACGACGACGATATAATTCGCGAGGCCATTAAAAATATCCAGCAGATAAGAATTAAAAAATTCGACAGCTTTTAAGGATTGCCAGATATGCTCAGTAAAGCGGCAAAAAAATCCATAGCCACCTTTTTAATATGCTTTTTTATGACGGCGGCCGTCGTTTTCCTCGACGCGGCGGGTTATTTCACTTCGGCCGAACGCGAAATGAACGATCTTATGATGCGCTCGCGCCCCAAAGAAATCGTTCCGATCGATGAAAATATAATACTGGTAGGCATGGACGACGAATCGATCGACCATATAGGCCGCTGGCCCTGGAACCGTTCGGTCTTCGCAGAGTTTTTGCGTTTCATCAAAAGGGGCGAGCCGGCGGCGGTGCTTTTCGATATCGAGTTTCTGGAAAAATTCACCCGTAACTCTAAAGCCGAAAAGTACCATCTTTACGACCAGCTCGAGCTATGGTACGAAGACCTGCCCGCCGAAACGCGCGAGCTTTTCAGCGGGGAATCCGACGAAAATATAATCAAGTTGATCGCCGACTACCGGCAGTATCTCGCCGAGCCGCGCCCTTTAGCGGACCAGTCGATAACCGATGACGATTTTTTGGCCGAAAGCCTTAAGATATCCCGCGATATTTATCTGGCCATGCATTTTACCGACGATTACTTTTATATACTGCCGCAGATAATGGCCCAAAAAGAAAAGTTCTCGGAAATCCTCATGAAACTTCCTGCGGCCAACAGGGACGAGACATATAAGGATTTCCTTATATACTCCCGCCTTATAGAAAATTTTTCGCTTACCGCCGAAGAGATTGCGGGACTCACCAAGCTCGACAGCAAATATGTCAAAGCCAGAATATTCGATATACGCAATTTTCATCTTCAGTACTGTGCGGATCAGATAATCGATTCTCTCGTGAGCGCGGGCTCGAATGAAGTGGATTTTAAAATCGTAAGAAATAAAATACTTGAAAAAATCAACGTAACTTCGGAAATCGATTTGATAAAAAAGGATATTTTCCTTGGAATCGAAGATATAATTACCGCCAGGCTCGATTATTTCGAAAATATAAAACTCATTTACGGCCGCGACTGCGTCGCGCTGCCTGAAAAAGTTGCCGAATTTTTCCGTAACGCCCAGCGTCCTTCGTTTCCAGTACTTCCGGTCACGAAACTTCTAAAAAACACTAATTTCATCGGTTTCGCCAATAACAATCCCGACGACGACGGCACTTACAGAAGATATCCTCTATTTTTCGAGGTGAACGGCCGGTTTATTCCTCAGCTTTCGATAAAAGCCATCGAAAAAATTATGAAACTCGATTTTTCCAGATCGCGCATCGACGGAAATAATTTTATCGTCCCCGTCGGCGATCCCGGGTATGCGGCTAAAGTAGGTCCGGAGCTGACCATACCGCTCAACGAAGACAAAACCGCCGTCTTTAATTGGGCCGCCAAATACGGCGCCCCCGGCGGTTTTAAAAACGCTTCCTTCTATACGCATTTTTTCAACCTCATGCAGATCGAAAAACGCGTGTATTTATTTCTTGCTGAAAGCCTTTTCGAGTCGGTCGACGAAAAATGCGTCCACTTCTTCAGGACTTATGACCGGATAAGGCGCAACGGCCTGGATAAAGCTTCCATAGAAGCTTTAAAGCCGCTTTTCCCAAACATAATCGACGGCCTTGACGCCATGATAAAAAGCGTCGTAAACAGCTTCGCACGGCCGAACCTTACGCTCGAAAAGCTCAAGCGGCTGCGCGAAAAAACCAACGATCTGCACATGGTAAAATTGCAGCTCAACTCGTTTTTAAAAAATATAGTGGGCAAAGAAAACACCATCGACAACCTCAAAGGCAAAATACTTATCATAGGCCTCACCGCGCACGCCACGTCGGATATCAAGCCCACGCCGGTTTCCGCCGAAACGCCGATGTTCTTCGGGCACGCAAATATACTTAATTCGTTCATGAACAATAAATTCATAAGGCACGCAGACAGGCTTCATAACGCGATAATAATATTCTTCGTGGCGCTTTTTTCTTTCAGCGTCTTAAACCTCCTGCACCCCGGCAAGGCTTTTTTAACTTCTCTGGCCGCCGCGGCTTCTTATTTTTACTTCGCATTTTTCATATTCTGTAAAAGCGGAGTTTATATAGTCGCGCTGCCTGTCGTTTCAATATTGCTTTTAAATTTTTTCGCGGTAAACCTGTTTTTTTATTTCTACGAAGAACGCGAGAAAAAATTCGTGCGCGAAGCTTTTTCACATTACCTGAGCCCGAACGCCATGGAAGAAATATTGAGCGATCCCGAAAACCTCAAACTGCGCGGAGAAGTGAGGGTCCTTACGGTTTTGTTCTCCGATATAAGAAGCTTCACGACGTTTTCGGAAAACCACACTCCTGAGCAGGTAGTAGCCATGCTGAACGAATACCTCGATTACATGACCGAAATTATTTTTAAGTATAAAGGCACGCTCGATAAATACGTCGGCGACGAAATAATGGCGGTCTACGGCGCGCCGTCGCGCGTAATACAGACCGATCACTGCGCCAGAGCGCTTTTTACATGTATAGAAATGATGGACGTGCTTCACGACCTTCAAAAAAAATGGATCAGCGAAAAAAAACAGCCGGTAGATATCGGTATAGGCTTTAACACCGGCGATATGATCGTAGGAAATATGGGCTCTAAAAAGCATTTTGACTATACCGTCATAGGCGACAACGTCAACCTGGGAGCCCGCGTGGAAGCGCTTACCAGAAATTACAACAACCACATAATATTTACCGAATTCTGCATCGACCATCTCAAGGATTTATGCACATATAAATTCCTCGACACGATAAAGGTAAAAGGCAAAAATAAGCCGGTAAGCATTTACGAGCCTTTGGAGCTCACCGAAAAAGGCATGGAAGAGATGAAAAAATTCGGGCCGAAAATTAAAGTGTAACGCCTGGCAGCAGCAGGTTTAAAATTAATCGCATATAAAAAACGCCCGCTTTTAAACGGGCGTTTTTTTATTATATTTTAATTTTTTACTTTAAGTTTTATTAACTATTCGCCTTCCTGGTCGGCGTTTCCGCCATGGTTGGAGCTGTTGAAAGCGTTATCGAGAGTGCGGCTCTGGATTTCTAAGTTAAGGACCGCTTCTTTTTTGAGGTTTTCTTCGAAACCGTCGAGGATCATTTTAATGTCTAATTTTTGATGATAAAGTTCTTCTATGGCTATATCTATGGAATTTGTGTAGGCGCATTCAACTTTTTTTTCGGCGCCCTTTTCGAGCTGCTTGGCGCGGGCGGCTATTACCATAGTTAGCAAAAATTTGTTGGGTATTATTTTAGACAGATCATCAAAAGACCTTGGGTTCATTTATATTTCTCCTCTAACGCTAATTTGATAATATCAATAGATTTTAACACACTTTAAATCAATTGTCAATGTTTTTTTTGTTTGTCAAGTATTTTTTAAAAAAATATTTTTTATTTTATTCGGTTATTATAAGCTCGCATGACGCGGATTTTGTAGCGTCGGCGACCGATATAGCTTTAATAACGATCTTAACCGAAGGGATTTTCGACGGCTGAGAATACCTGCCGCCGGAGGAAATATAACCTACGGTAAGGATATTGCCGTATTCTATATCGTTGACATACCATCTAAGGCGTTTATCGTTATGGCCGCTGACGGCGTAAGGCACGTTGTAGTCTTTATCGAGTTTCGTAAGAGTGATCGACGGCTTGCCGGAATTTATGACGATGCTAAGAGGAGTCAGTGAAACGAGCGCCGTGGCTTGTTTTGAAGGGTCTTCCACAGACTGCGCGGTTATGGTGACGGCCGTTTGAGAATCGATGACGCCGGGCGCGGTGTAAAGGCCGGAAGAGTTGATAGTGCCCGTAAGGCTGCTGCCTCCGATCATATCGTTTACTTTATAAACCACGCTTTTGTTGGAGAAACCGGACATGCTGACCGTAAACTGCCCCTGTTCGCGTACGCCGAGCGAATATCCGGCCGGCGAAATAACCATGGACTTCTGAGGCTCCGGGAATACGCTCAACTTTTTATATGAAAAAGCCGAGCTGACGTCTATATTTCCGTTATTTACTTTCGCGAGCAGATCCGAAACGGAATTGCCGTAGATATCCGGCTCGGCAAGATATTTCGGGCTCAAAACGTCCTTGAGAATAGCGACCGTGGCGGAAAGGTCCAGACGGCCGTTGGAAACCAGAAAATTATCGGGCGAAGTGCGGCCCTCGGCCGCCTGGACTTCGATTACCTTCTTCGCTATGACGTGATACTCGTTAAATGCAGGAAGCGTGATAGTGCCCGTGGCCGAGCCGTCCACGACGCCGACATAAACCTCGTTTTTAGTCAGGCCGAATTTAAGGCTTAACTTGCGGCCTTTATAACCGCCGAAAAATTTATATTTTCCGCCCTTTATCTGCGTGGAGGTGACGCTGGCTCCGTTGAGGAAAAGAAAAACCATATCGCCTTCGACCGCGATAGAGCGGTTCAGAGTGTAAGCCGGCCCCGCGGGCGAAAAAACCGGCGCAACTGACTGAGCAATGCTTCCTTCGATAGTTATCATATCGTCGGGGTTGTCGGATTCTTCTCCGGCGCCGCCGCAGCCGGTTAAAAGCGAAACCGCGGGCATAAGGAGCATCAGCAAAAAAAACGATAAGCTATACAATCGCAATTTTTTACCCGTTTTAAAATTATTCATAACAACCTCTCCAGTCTTATTTTATATCGGCCGCGCCGCGGGCAGTTTCCGCCGTCCGTGAAAATACTTCTTCAAATATCTTTTCGGCTTTTTCAATTACGCCGGGATTGTTTTTTTTATATTCATCGAAATCAAAATCTGCGGAGGAAATATCCGCGGCATTGAATTTCAAAAATAAATCCGACAGTTCCGAACCTATGAGGGCGTCGAATATTTTTTTTCTTGCGGCGATATCTTCCACCGAAGCTTTTATTTGCTTTCTTTTTTCAGACAGGAATTCGAGAAGCGGAGCATATCCGTCCTCGAAAGCCAGTTCGAGGACGCGTTTAAGTTTTTTAGCCATCGCCGGAGCCGCCGCCGAAGTGGAAACGCTTGCCAGTAAAGGCCCTTTGCGTACGACCGCCGGCACTATGAAGTTGCACAGGACGGGCTCGTCAACGACATTGACCAGAAGCGATTTTTTATCGGCCAGTTCAAAAACGCTGCGGTTGAGCGCGCAATCGTTGGTGGCGCAAAAAACAAGAAAGGCGCCTTCTACGTCGCCGTGGTCAAAAGGCCTTCTCAGCGCTTCGATACGGCCCTCCCGCGCAAGGCTTTCGAGCGCCGGCGTGAGCGTTTTAGAAACCACCGTCACGCGCGCGCCGCAGCTTAAAAGCGACAGCGCCTTGCGCTCTCCTATGGGCCCGCCGCCGACCACCAGGCATCGTTTGCCGGAAACGTCTATATTAACCGGATAGTATTTCTTGCTCATAAAATTTTTAACCGTATCGTAATTTTTTAAATGGCCTGCAGCGCGGAACGGCATTTTTCGCAGTGCGAGATCCCGGCCGGATTCATGTGCGCGCAATTAGCGCAGATATTGATTTTGCGCGCCGCAGGACGGCCCGCGCCGGCGGATGCCGAGGATTCGCCCTGCACCAGCCGGCCAGCTATGAATAATGATTTCATCGAATTGTAATAATCCCTGAGAATAATATTGTCGGGATGCTTTTCTATAAGGGCTTTAAATTCTTCCGCGAGCGCGTCGCGGCGCCCGAGTTTTTCCATGGCTTCGGTAAAGCGCTCCAGAAGCTTCAGGCTTATTTCACCCTGGGCGAAAAGGTTTTGAATGGTTTCAGCCGTTTTTTTGAAATTTTTTGATTCGTAATAAGCTTCCGTCAGGGCGAATTTTACATCGCGGCGCGACGGCTCGTCTGAAGCGATGTCTTCGTATAGCTTGAGGGCATAAGCCGAACGATCGTTCACTATGACGCATGATTTGTAAACCATTTCGCGCACGGCATAATTTTCGACCGAAGACTCGTAAATTTTTTTATAGACCTCCACCGCGGTTTCGCTCATATCGTTGTTGTCGAGAAAATGAGCCGAAAGCAACTGCATGAGCCTCTTATCGTAAAACCCGCTATTGAAAAGGTAAATATAATATTTGACGGCCAGATCGCTGCGGTCTTTTTTTTCAAGAAAAGACCTTCCGATATAGCTTTGCGCCGCCGGGTTCGCGCCGTCCAGATCCAAAATTTCCAGGCTGTTTTTTATGCACTCGTCGTAAAGCGACATGGTATAATAACATTCGCTGAGGGCGGTCCTGATTTTGATCTGTTCGGAAGGCGAGATAAAATTATTGAGGGCTTTATTGAATTTTTCTATGGCGAGCTCGTATTTTTCTTTCTGCATATACCTGAGACCTTTTTTATAGGCCGCCGAAAAGCTTTCAGCGAAAAGAGGCAGGAAAAGCGACGGGCGGTCCGCCACAAACCATAATGCGGCCAGGAGAGAAAAGTAATATAATTTATTAGAAAACAATACGCCGAAAACGTAATAAATGATATCGCGAATAAGGGCCGCGGCCGTCCATAAATCGCTCACGGCGCTCAGGCGCGCCGCAAAAGGAAAAGCCGGGGCGTCTTTTATCAAAAGCAGGCACAGCGCCGTCATGGCGATTATCCTGGCGGCCTTCGACATTTTTTCGGCGCGAAGCATGGCGGCCCTTACTTCGTCTTTTTTTTCCGCCGGCCTGGAACCGGACGCTTCTAAAACGCTTTCGTCGTTAAAAATTTTAGGTTTCAATACAGGATTCATAAAAAATAAACCGGACTTTCTATGCATTAATTGGCATTTTGAAACTAAAGCGATAACAGTTTAGCCGGAGGCGCGCATGGATTTTTCTTCGCTAGCGGCCGGCGAGAGCTGAGAGCGCGCTTCTCCTACAAGATAAAGCGAGCCGGTCACGCAGCAAACGTCGGTTTCGTGAAACGACCCGCGCACGTAATCGATAGCGGATTTAAATTCGCCGAAGTATTTTACGTCGCCGTGGTATTTTTTTGCGTGCTCGATCAGCGAGCCGACTTCGACGTTTTTCTTGATATTGTTGATTCCTACGATAATAAGTTCCGAGCAAACGCAGGATATGGTTTTGAGCATTTCATCGTACTGCTTGCTGGATAATATGCTTATGATGGCGCGGATTTTTTTCCCCGCAAAAATAAATTTAAGGTTGCGCGCCAGGCCCTGCATGCCGTTTACGTTGTGAGCGCCGTCCAGCACGACCGTAAGGCCTGAATTGTGTATAATTTCGAACCGGCCCGGCCAGAAAGTTTTTTTCAATCCGCGCGCCGCGCCGTTTGAATCGGCCGCGATATGGCCCTGCGCTATAAGGGCCTCTATAATAGCCAGAGCGCATCTCGCATTTTGAAACTGATAATCGCCGATCAGAGGAATATGAAACGGCACGCCTTTGAAAAGGCCGGAATCGATAATAAAATCGGTCCCCGAAACTCCCGCTGAAATAACCCTGCCTCGAACGGCTTCGCTCACTCTGACCACCGCGGCGGCGTTTCTGGACTCCGCCTGCTGTTTGATGAATCCAAAAAGTTCGTCGTCATCGACGTTAACGGTCAAAATAGATCCTGGTTTCACTATGGCGGCTTTTTCACTGGCGATCTGGCGGAGCGTTCCGCCGAGATATTCGATGTGGTCGTAGTCTATTCCGGTTATGGAGCACACGCTGCCGTTTAAAACATTGGTGGAATCCAGGCGGCCTCCGATCCCGACTTCGGCTATAACGAAATCGCACTTTTCTTTATAAAAATGCAGCACGGCGATTACGAGCATTAATTCAAAAAAGGAAGGCTGCGCGCCGAAAGATTCATAAGCCGCCCTCGCCTCGTTTAGCAATGAGCAAAACTCGGCCCTGGATATATTTTTGCCGTTTATTTTTATGCGCTCCCGAACGTCGCTCAGATGCGGAGACGTAAAAAGGCCTGTTTTATGGCCCATTTCAGCAAGCATTGAAGACACGAACGCCGCGGTGGAACCTTTTCCGTTGGTGCCGGTTATATGCACGACGCGAAGGCGTGAATGGATATCGCCAAGGGCGCCGAGAGCTTTTTTTATATTGTCTAAATCGGTTTTTTCTCCCCTGGAAATGACATCGTTGAGATAGTCTAGCGACTGACGGTACTTAATGGCTGCCTCCTTTACGGTTTGAAACCACTACGCCGCTTTCGGAGATCCTGACGCCGTAAATGTCGGCGACGCCTGATACGCTGATATCTAAAGCCGGCATAACGGAAAACTTTTCTTCGGAAGCAATTTTAAGAAGAACGGTTTTTCCGGAATCGTCGGACGGACTGTACTTGATTTCCGTTATATCAAAAGAAGAGCCTTCAACTTCTGAAGTTTCGCCTGAATAATTTAATGAAACCAGAAAGTTATCGTGCTTAAGAGAATTTTTATGGACGCTTTTATTGAAAACCACGGACACCTCGTCGGTAAACGCTTCGCCGGAAGAGGGGAAAATACCCGTAACTATAAGAGGGCCAAGGTCTATTTTAGACTTCATAATAAAGTTGATCACATAGCTTTTAGAGGAATCGATCTGCACCGGCCTGACAAGGTCTGAATAATCCTCCGCCGAGGCTTTTACTTCATAAGTTCCGCTCTGAATGTCTTTTACATAGTAATAACCGAACTCGTCGGTAATAAGATTGCGGGCCGCCGCGGCATTGCCGGCCGGAATTATGGCTATGCTCGCTAAAGCGATCGGCCTGGAAGTGAGCGAATCCACCGCGCGGCCGTAAACCGTATAAGAATGGCGCTTCATTTTGAAAGCCATGGAAATCTTTTTGCCTGAAAAAACGGGGGCGCTCTCTTTTATGTCGTGATAGCCGTTAGCTTTGAGATTAATTTCAAGCGTCGCATACTGGCATTCTTCGATTATGAAATCGCCGTTTTTATTAGTTTCGGCCATTTTTTCGCCGTTTATATAAACCTCGGCGCTCGAAACCGGCGCTCCGTCATCGATATCTACGGCGGTTCCGATCAATTTGAACGTATTAAGGCCGATATTTACGCGCCCTATGTTTGGATAAATTTCAGGCCCGTAGCACTGCAATATTCGTATTTTGATATATTGAGCTTCGACCGGTTCGAATTCGCAAACGATATTTTCGGCGGTCTCGCTGAGCGTAAAGGTTCCGCTGGAAAGCCAGTAGGTGTCTTCTTCGGTTTCGAATTCCGAAGTGAGTATTTCGATTTTTTTGGCGCGCTTCTGGGTTTCTATTCCGGCCGGCGGGTTTATGGTAAGCTTTCTGATCTTTGACGGCCTGGCTATTTTATAGGAAAGCTCTGCGATTTTGCGGGAAGAGTCGTTAAGCTGGCCCGTTTCGTTAAGGACTTCGCCGGTTTCATCGGCGGACGCGGCGTTCTGCGCATGCGCGGCGTGGCATGGGTAAAAAAATAAAAAGGCCGCGGCCACGGCATAAAAGATATTATTAAAAAGGCGTTTTAAAAAATAAATGCTTGCGTTTTTCATATTTCATCGGATGATTTTATCATTTAAGCCCCTAAAAGTCAATAGTCAGGCTTAAATAATAAATAAATAATAAAAATTTAGTTGATTTTTAAACCTTGATAATGTATAATGTTATTGCTTTAAAAAGGTCATCTTTTTAATCGCCGATATTTTCTTTTCATAAATAACCAGGAGGAAACGGTGAATAGAGTTTTTAAGAACCTCACGTTCTATATATTGATTTTACTCATACTTTTTACGGCTTTCGGAAGGCTCGTAAAGCCGAACCAGATCAAGGAATACAGCTACTCGAAGCTGCTGGACCTCATAGAATCTGAAAACGTCAAGGAAGTGCTGCTTCTCGATAAGCAGGTCAACGGAAAGCTAAAAGACGATTCGCAGTTCAGCGCTTTCATACCGGCCGAAGACAAAGAGCTGCTGGCGCTTTTAAGAAAGGCGAAGGTCACCATCAACGTAAACCCGCCTACCAGCCTTCCATGGTATCTTGAAATCCTGTTAAACTGGCTGCCTATAATCATTTTCATAGGTTTCTGGATTTACATCCTCCAGAAAACCAACGGCAACGGCTCGCGCGCCATGTCATTCGGCAAAATGAAAACCAAGCCGCTTTCAGAAAACAGGCTGCGCGAAACCTTCAAAGACGTGGCCGGCTGCGACGAAGCAAAAGAAGAGCTCACGGACATAGTCGAATTCCTTAAAAATCCGCCTAAATTCCAGAGGCTGGGCGGGCGAATCCCCAAGGGCGTTTTACTCGTCGGCCCCCCAGGCACCGGCAAAACCCTTCTCGCCCGCGCCGTAGCCGGCGAAGCCGGGGTCCCGTTTTTTAACATATCCGGTTCGGATTTTGTTGAAATGTTCGTCGGAGTGGGCGCGTCTCGCGTCAGAGACCTTTTTTACCAGGGCAAAAAGAACGCGCCCTGCATAATCTTCATAGACGAAATAGACGCCGTCGGCCGCCAGCGCGGAACCGGGCTCGGCGGAGGCCACGACGAGCGCGAGCAGACGCTCAACCAGCTTCTCGTAGAAATGGACGGCTTCGAAACCAACGAAGGCATAATACTTGTCGCGGCCACGAACCGACCCGACGTTCTGGATCCCGCCCTGCTTCGCCCCGGCCGCTTCGACCGCGAAGTGACCGTAGATTACCCCGACCTTAAAGGGCGCGTAGAAATCCTGAACGTACACATAAAAAAACTGCCGCAGATAGAAGTCAACCTTAACGTAGAAAATCTCGCGCGCGGCACGCCGGGCCTCGCCGGTGCCGATCTCGCAAACATAGTAAACGAAGCCGCGCTCATAGCCGCCAAGCAGAATAAAACGCTCGTAGAAATGAACGATTTCGAGCTCGCCAAAGATAAAATACTTATGGGCAGCGAAAGAAAATCGCGCGTCATGTCCGACGACGAAAAACGCATAACGGCCTATCACGAAGCGGGACACACTCTCGTCATCGTAAAAACGCCGGAAACCGATCCGGTGCATAAAGTCACCATCATCCCCCGCGGCCGGGCGCTTGGCCTCACCCACAGCCTGCCGGAGCGCGACCGTTACCATTACAGCAGAACTCATTTCATCAATCAGATCACAAAGCTTATGGGCGGGCGCGTAGCTGAAGAAGTGGTATTCAATCAAATCTATACCGGAGCCTCGCACGACATGCAGGTGGCCACCAATATCGCGCATAATATGGTATGTGCATGGGGCATGAGCGATAAGCTCGGCCCGATAACTTTCGGCAGGCGCAAAGAACACGTTTTCCTCGGCCGCGAAATAACTAAAGTAAAAGATTACTCCGAAGACACCGCCAAACTCATCGACGAGGAAGTTTCTAAAATAGTGAACGAATGCTATAGAAAGGCCCGTAAAATAATAGAAGATAATATCGACGGCCTGCATAACCTCGCTAAAAAGCTCCTCGAAATCGAAACTATCGACGCAAAACAGATAAAAGAAATACTCGGCGTCGCCGAAGGCGATTCCGGCACGGGCTCCGACGCCCCTCTGACCGCTTAAAATCTATCCGCATTAAATAAAATAAAACGCTCGACGCGAGCGCATAACAAAAAACGAGGCGCTTTTTAAGGCGTCTCGTTTTTTATTGCCGGTTTCGCACAAGAAACGGCTATATATTGATTTTTTCTATCTTACGAATGATATTCGTAAACGTGCTTCGAATAAACCATCGGCTTCAGGCTGCCGTCTTTGACTTCATATTCGGTTTCCTTTATGATGTTGTCCTGATCGTCGTATTCATAAACAACGCGGGTGGAATAACCTTCGTCTTCTATATCGTCGCGTTCGAAGAAATTTTCTTCGACTATATTGTTTTTAGAGTCGTATTTATAATCCACTTTGTCGAAGACCATTTCTTCGTTTCTGATCTGCCTTTCTATAAGGCGTTTCTGATCGTCGTAAACGTATATGATAGAAGAATCGAGTTCGCATTCAGAGTCTTCGCAGGCATATATAGTTTCTTCTATCAGGCAGTTGTCGCCGTTGTATTTATAAGCCACTTTCGTAACGGGGTTTTCGTCCGCGTCGTATTCGATCGTTTCTACGCGGTTGCCGCTGCCGTCATACTTGTGTTTGCAGCAGCCTGATTTCTGGCCCGATTCATCGGCGCGCGTCTCTTCGACGAGCGTCGAAGCATCGTAGGTATATAATGTTTTAAATTCCACTTCGTTATCTTCCCCGAATTCGGCCACTTCGGCAAGCCGCGAATCGGCGCCGTAGGTATGAACGGTTTTTCCTTCGACTACGTTGCCGTCGGTGTAGATAACTTCTTCGACGAGACGTCCCGCCGAATCGTAAGAATAAGAGCATATCCAGTCGAGTTCGCCGTCGGGGCCGTATTCGGCCTCGCGCACCATATTGCCGGCCTGGTCGTACTCGCAGCTGTAAACCTTGACTCCGTCTTTAGCGAATTCGCCGGTTTCGCTTTCGATAAGTTGAAAAGCTTTCAGCCTGGATGATTTGATTTTTTCTTTAAAAAATCCCGATTTTAATTCCCATGCGTCGATTGTCATTATTTTTCCTCCGTTTTATTATTGGCAGAGCGTTTCAATAAAAATGCCGCCAATTTGATTGTACAAAAATATGCGTTTTTAAATTGCCGCATTAAAGGTAGCTGACGCCTTTAATATGATCGATGACCTTTTTCAGCCAGTAGCGCGCGGCCGACTTCTCGCCGGAGTCGTCGTGCAGTTTTTCCAGCATCTCCAGCCTTCCGGCGGCGGATTCTACGAGAAGCTTGGATATCCAGTACGCGTCAGTGTCGGACGAATCTTCCAGCGCGTCTATAAGGGAATGAATCATTTTTTCGTCCACCAGGGTTTTTATATTCTCGATAATGCATATACGACCTTCTTCGTCTTCGTCGATGAAGCGTTTGATGAGTTTTTCGAATACTTCCCTGGACTCGAAGCGCGCAAGAGCGCGGGTGGCTTCGTAACGGACGTTTTTGTCCCCGTCGGAAAGCAGAACCATAAGCGGCGCGATGAAAGAGCTATCCTTTATTTCAGAAAATATTTTACATATCCAGACGCGCTTTTCGGCTTTTTTGTCGTCCAGGGCGCTATATAGCATGTGGTATAAACTTTTGGAAATATTTTTAAGTATGCGCGCGATAAAAAAGCATACGCCGGCGTCTTCAGTATCGAAAACTTTCAAAAGGTTCTGAACGAAATGTTCATTTTTTATGTTTTTAAGACTTTCGCAGAGCAGTTCCTTGGCGGCTGTTTTCTTTCCTTTGAGCGTGGAAACTATAATGTCTACGCATCCTGCGGAGTTAATCAGCTCGAAAAGCGGGTAAAGTTTCTTTAGTTCATCGGTTTCACCCTGATTTTCAGCGTTTTTAACGCGGGCCGCTATGATTTCCATGGCCTTTTTATCGAACGAATTCAGTATTTTTTGCGCCCAGAATTTAAAATCGGCGTTATCGAGGCGCGCACCCGAAATAATGCAGTCTATGGCTTTTTCGGGGCCGTACTCGGCCACCGCGTAAGCCGCCTCGCGGCGGATGGTCCACTGCGGGTCGGTCAAAAGCTCGAGCAGGGCGGGAAGCGCCTGATCGTTCCTGGACTCGCGCAGGGCCTGTATTATAAATACCCTTTCCGGCCGGCCCGGCTCTTTGAGCATCTTCAGAAGTTGATTAAAATTATTCCCCTCGCCGCGTGATATTATTTGAACCGCCCAGTAGCGGATATTTTCATTATCTTCGTTTTCGAGAGTTTTAAGCAGATAAGACGAGGCCTGGGAGCCGAATTTTAAAAGCACCGAAGCCACGTGCTTTCTGACCAGCCATGCGGGATCGTCGAGAAGCCTTAACAGCAGAGGAGCCGCTTTGTTGAATTTCATATTTGAAAACGCTTCGATGACGCAGTATTTAAGTTCCGAATCGTCGGTGGCCAGAGACTCTTCGAGGTAGCCGGAGGCGTCGTCTTTGAGAAGCTTTGTCAGAACCTTTATAGCCCAGTATTTTACGTCGGAATTCGAACTCGTGGAAAAAGCTTTTTTCAAAGCGGCGATCGACTGCTTGCCTTTTTTTTCGAGGATTTCGGCCGCCTGGGCCCTTACGAGCCACGAATCGTCGCCGAGGCAGGAGACGACCTGCTCTATTATTTCGCTTCCTTCGTTTTCTCCGAGCGCTGTCAGCGCATAATAACGCAAATCTTTCTTTTCGGACTTCAAAAGTTTTTTAAAGGAATCGACGGCCTCGCCGCCGAGCATCTGGCCGAGCAGCTTTACCGTCCAGTAGCGGATATCTTTATTCCCCGAAGAAAAAGCCTCTTTTAAAAGCGGAGCGGCCGGACGCCCTATCTGCATAAGTGCGCCGGCGGCTTCTTTACGGATTATCCAGTTGCCGTGGCCGAGAAGCTCTATAAGCTCCGGCGCCGATTCTCTGTCTTTCATAAGGCCGCAGGCTTTTATGATGTTCGCCAGCTTATTGTAATCGCTATTTTGATAATTTTTCGCTATATGCGCCAGAAGTTTGGTTATGTACTGCGATGCGGCCGCCGCGTGGGGAGTATCTATAAAGCGCGTGAACGTTTTAACGCCCCAGTATATTCTGTCTTCGCAGGCATCAGGCTCGCAAAGCGACTCGAAAAGATAAGAATGTATCCCTTCGCCCAGGCGGGCGCAATATTCGCATGCGATTTTACGCATCAGCCAGTTCTCGTCGGAAAAATAAGCGATCAGTCTATACAGATTATCGGGAAACTCGAGGCTGTACGCCTCGGCTATCTCTTCCATCATCTGCTGCGAAGCCGCGCCCGATCCCATTTTAAAGCTCATCGTTTCCTCCCGGGGTATTATTCTTTATGGATCTTATTCATTTCATGTGGGTAAGTTTATTAGTGAACAGTGTAGAGTGGATAGTGAATAGTTTAGGCTGGGGCTCGCCCTGCGAGCTTTATATATAAAATATTAAAACGCCTTATCGAAATTTCCAAAAGTCCTTTAGTTCTCAACTCTCCACTCTGAACTCTCAACTTAATTTAAATATTTTACCCATTACGATATGAAAAAGAACCTTCTTTATCCGCCTTAAAAAAGTTCATATTCGAAATTTTATAAGGCCGCCGCGCCGCGGTTGTTTTTATACCACTCTATAGTCGCGCGCAGACCGGTTTCAAACTCGGTTTCAGCTTTAAACCCGAACTCGTCGAAAGCTTTTTTAGTATCCAGGCAGCGTCTCGGCTGTCCGTCGGGTTTGGACGCATCGTAAACGATCCGGCCTTTAAAACCGCATAATCTTGCTATAAGCGAAATAAGAGCGTTTATTTTTATTTCGAAGCCGGCGCCTATATTCACCGGTTCGCTTTTATCGTATTTTTCAGCCGCCATTACTATGGCGCGGGCCGCGTCGGTAACGTATAAAAATTCACGGCTCGCCTCTCCGCTGCCCCAGACGACTATTTTATCTGCGCCGGATTCTACGGCGTCGACGCATTTTTTTATAAGCGCCGGAATTACGTGCGACGAAGACGGATCGAAATTATCGCGCGGCCCGTATAGGTTGACCGGCAGAAGAAAAATCGAGTTGAACCCGTATTGCTGCCTGTAAGCCTGGCTCTGCACGAGCATCATTTTTTTCGCCAGCCCGTACGGCGCGTTGGTTTCTTCGGGATAGCCCGCCCATAAATCTTCTTCCTTAAAAGGCACCGGCGTAAACTTCGGGTAAGCGCATATAGTTCCCGCGGCCACGAATTTTTCCACGCCGAATCTGCGGGCGTATTCGATTAACTGTATGCCCATCATAGCGTTATCGTAAAAGTAGGAGCCGGGATTTGCCATATTGGCGCCTATGCCGCCGACGACGGCCGCCAGGTGGATTATCACTTCGGGCCCGGCGTCCCTGAAAAGCTTTATTATGCAGTCTTTGTCGCGAAGGTCGTAATCGCTCGAACGCACGGTAAAAACTTTTTCACAGCCCGTTTCGCGCAGGCGCGCCGTCACGAAAGAGCCTAAAAAACCCGCTCCGCCGGTAACGACTATTCTTTTAGATTTGAGGCCGCTCACTTTCTATCACTCGCTTTAATGCCTTCCACCATTTTTCTGGTCTCGGCGATATCTGAATCTACCATCATTTTAACGAGCTCTTTGAATTTGACTTTAGGCTCCCAGCCCAGGACTTTTTTTGCCTTCGACGCGTCTCCGATAAGAAGATCGACTTCGGTGGGCCTGAAGTAGCGCTTATCTATCTGGACGTATTTCTGCCAGTCCATTCCGGCGCAGCCGAAGGCCTCTTCTAAAAACTGGCGTACGCTGTAAGTTTCGCCGGTGGCGATAACGTAATCGTCAGGTTTGTCCTGCTGGAGCATAAGCCACATGGCCTCGACGTAATCTCCGGCGAAACCCCAGTCGCGCTTGGAATCGAGGTTGCCCAGAAAAAGCTTGTCCTGAAGGCCGTATTTAATGGCCGCTATGGCCTTGGTTATCTTTCTGGTTACGAAAGTTTCGCCGCGGCGGGGCGATTCATGATTGAATAAAATTCCGTTGCATGCATATAAATTATAAGCCTCGCGGTAGTTGACCGTCATCCAGTAAGCGTAAAGCTTGGCGCAGGCGTAAGGGCTGCGCGGATAAAAAGGCGTAGTTTCGCGCTGCGGCACTTCCTGAACCTTGCCGTATAATTCAGAAGACGAAGCCTGATAAAATCTGGTTTTAACGCCGGTTTCTCGGATTGCGTCGAGTATGCGCAGCGCGCCCATGCCGGTGACTTCGCCGGTATATTCGGGAACGTCAAAACTCACTCTGACGTGGCTTTGCGCGCCTAAATTATATATTTCGTCGGGCTGGACTTCCCTGAGTATTCTATTGAGCGAGCTGGCGTCGTTAAGGTCGCCGTAAATAAGCTTTAATTTTACTTCAGGCGTGTGCGGGTCCTGGTAAATGTGGTCGATTCTGCCGGTGTTAAAAGAGCTGGAACGCCTTATAACGCCGTACACCTCGTATCCTTTCTTCAGAAGTAATTCCGCAAGATAAGAACCGTCCTGGCCGGTTATTCCTGTAATCAAAGCTTTTTTCATAAATTTTCCCTTTCCGTTTCTTTATAATGCCCACGCTGATGAATATTCACACATGCTTATATTTGGCCGGCAAAAATCATAGCTTTTTGAATTTTCATTATAACAGAATCGGGTAAATAATTCAAATAAAATTATGCGGTTTTGTTTTTTGCGCGCCGCCGCGTCCATCGCTTGAGACTTTATTTTTGCATTTAACGCCTTAACAGTTGACATTATCCATAAAATATGGTATTTTGACATTAAATTATCGTGCGTTAAATCGCCTGTGTTTTTTTAAAGTTATTAAAATCTAAAAGTAATTTTTCTCAAATTATTTTTTATTTCCGATAATTTTTTGATTATTTATATGTAAGGTGAAAATTATGCAAAAGACTAAATTCGAAGAACTCAACCTGTCGCAACACATGAAAAAAGCAGTGGCCGAAATGGGATTTTCCGACGCCACGCCGATACAGGCCGCCGCCATACCTGTTCTGATCGAAGGCCGCGATATCATAGCCCAGGCGCGTACCGGAAGCGGAAAAACGGCCGCATTCGCAATACCCGCAATCGAGCGCATCGACGCCCGCCGCGGGCTTCAAACCCTCGTGGTATGCCCCACGCGCGAGCTGGCCATACAGGTGACGGAAGAATTCCGCAGGCTTTTTAAGTATTATGACGGCCTCACAATCGTAACCGCTTACGGCGGGCAGGATATAAGCCTCCAGCTCCGCGCGCTTACGCAGCACCCTCAGATAGTCGTCGGAACGCCGGGACGGCTTATAGACCATATGTGGCGCGGAACGATCCGGCTCGACGAAGTCAATTTCGTCGTGCTCGACGAAGCCGACGAAATGCTCAATATGGGTTTCCGCGACGACGTGGAAGACATCCTGAGCTATGTTCCTCAAACCCGCCAGACCGCCATGTTTTCAGCTACCATGAGCCCCGATATAATGCGGCTCATGAAAAAGCACCTGAAAAACCCGGTCCACATCGACACCACCGACCATAAAAACGAAGTGCCGAAGATAGATCAATTTTATTGCGAGCTGCCCGAAACGCAAAAATTCGACGCTCTCACCCGCATTATAGACCAGCGCGATATAAAGGCCGCTCTTATTTTCGTAAATACCAAATCGATGGTAGATCGTGTGGTGAGCAGATTGAGCGGAGCCGGCTACCGCGCCAGGGGCATCCATGGCGGCCATGAGCAGTGCAGACGCGAAATGGTCATGAATTCTTTCCGTGACGGCTCGGTTAAAATACTTGTCGCGACAGACGTCGCCGGACGCGGCATAGACATAAGCGATATAGACACCGTTATTAATTACGACCTGCCAAGAGACGACGAAGATTACACGCACCGCATCGGAAGAACGGGCAGGGCCGGAAAACTCGGAACTTCCTTCACTTTCGTAGTCGGCAAAGAATTATACGACCTCAAGCGTATCGAAAAAAACGGCGGGTTCAATATACAACGCATGGATATTCCCGGTCTCGGCCAGAAACCGGCTAAAACGGAAGCAAAACACGCCGAAACCGACCGCAATAAAACCGCCGCAAGAACCACGCGCCCTTCAAAAGGCCCGGCAGGCGAAACATCGCGCCGCCAGGCATCCCCGAAGAACGGCCGTGCCGGCGAAAAACGCCAACCGCCGTCTCACGATGAAGGCTGGATTACCGATTCCACCGGATTCAGGTATAAATTAATTTGACGGGATTGCGATAACCAGGAAACACGCCGTTACGGAGAATGGCATGATTAAAAATTTTTTCGGCGCCGCTTTCATTTTTATTTTTATTTTTATTTTTTCCGGTCTTTCTTATTCTCAGACGCTTTATCAGCCGATGAATTCAAAGACCGGAACGCAGAATTTCGAAATCGCTTACCTCGACGAATCCGGCGGCGCAAGAAACCCTGTTAATTCTACCACCTGCGCCTCCGCGGTATCCGTATTAAAAGACATCACATTAACCGGCATCTCGATAGTCTCTAACAACGCCATAAACCATTCTTACGCCATGCCGGGGAGCCTGGTAAGCGTCTCATTTAAAGCCGTCGGCCCTCTAACCGGGGCGCCGTCGGTCACGATAGCCGGAAAACCTTCGCCCGTCAGCTCGAGCGGCACGAACGCCTACACCGCCTCAAAAATAATGGATTCCACCGACGCCGAAGGAGTAATACCTTTTTCGATTATCTATAAAAACTCAACGGGCCAGGACTGCACCCGTTCAGACATAACCTCGGGCGCGCCGGTAAAGTTCGATAAGACGCCGCCCGCGCTCACTTATGTATCGCTAGCATCGAGCAACATCGATCCGTCCGCGGCCATCGCCGGCGACGTGCTCACCCTGTCCTACGTTTCGAGCGAACCTCTGCGCCCTAATCACGGTTTTGCGCTCGCCGGCAATTTCGTTATACCCTACACGGCCGGAAGCGTTAATTATTTCGCCGAATGCATACTTGACTTTAACGATATCAGGGCCGGAAACGCAGGTTTTTCAATCGAATTTTACGACCTCGCCGGAAACCGCGGGGCCGATGTAATAAGCACGACAGACGCAACCGCGGTGACTTTCGACACAAGCCGCCCCGCGATGAAATACGTTTCGGTCTCGTCTTCGAACACGGCTAGCGACAGGGCCGTAACCGGCGACACGGTGACTTTAAAATTCGCATCGACTAAAACGCTCAATGCAATGCCGGCCGTAACCATAGCCGGCCGCAGTGTAGAGCCAGCCGCCGCAGGCTGCAACGAATACCGGGCTTCTTACGTCATGGCGCCCGGAGATGCGCGCGGAAGGGTCCTGTTCACGATCGATTATGCCGACACCGCGGGGCTGGCCGGCAACCGCGTCACCGCCAGCACCGATTTAACTTCGGTCACTTTCGACGACACGCCGCCGCCCGCAAATCCTAAAATTTTCAAGGTCCTTGTGATAAATTACGACCCTATCGTCGAATCGGAGGGCGGAGCAAGGCTTCATACGCTCTGCGAAGGCCGGAACGATCCGCGGCCGATGGCGGAGCAATATATTAACGACCTTAAAAATTGCAGCAACCGCAACGCCAAATACCGGATAGTAGAATGGCTGGACATAGACGAATATCCCGTAAAAAAAGACGGATTCCGATATACGGATGAAACTTTCATGGCATGCCTTCGCGGGCAGGCGCCATGGCACGAGCCTTCGGCGCTGGACTACGCCGCCGTCATAAAAGATTTCAACATCGCCTGGCGCATAAAATCTGGTGAAATCGACGAAGTTATTTTATTCGGCGCACACTGGTTCGGCGCTTACGAGTCGCAGATGGCCGGGCCGACCGCTTACTGGTGCAACTCGCCGCCCATAACTATCGAGGAACCTGGAAAAAATTTCGTTATAATGTGGTTCAACTACGGCCGCGGAATCGGAGAAATGCTTGAAAACTACTGCCACAGGGCCGAGTCGATAATGGACAGAGTCTACGGCAGGGCCCAGGCGGGACCGCCTCAACCGTGGGAAAAGCTCAACAACTGGCAGAAATTCACGAATTACGACCGTTACGATCCAGGCCGGGCCTCTGCCGGCAGCTGCCACTGGGCGCCCAACAGCCTGCGCGACTACGACTGGGGCAACAGCCGTCCCGTTTTCAGCACATGCGACGACTGGTTTAACTGGCCCAACCTCACGGGCGCCGGCAGGATAGTCACATGCGACGACTGGGGCGGCGGCGACATGCGCGAGCATCACAAATGGTGGCTAAAGAGAATTCCTCACGCCGAAGGCGTCAACGCCGACGGAAAGCAAAACAACTGGTGGAAATATATCGCCGATTTCAACGCTTATCCGGAAACAAGGTAAGCCGCGCGGCAAAAACGCTCTAAAATATTGGAATAAGGGAGAGTCGGTTTTATGATAAAAAAATCTTTCGAATTCAATCTTTGCGAATTTATGAAATACCCTATCGTCAAGCCCGGGACCCACGGCTATCATAACGCGGTCCTTGGCAATCCAGTGCCCATAACCGACGAGGACGAAGAAATCCTGCGTTTTCAAAACGAAAGAAA
The DNA here is from genome assembly GCA_002069765.1 of bacterium ADurb.Bin243. GTDB lineage: Bacteria > Muiribacteriota > UBA9980 > UBA9980 > UBA9980 > UBA9980. The sequence goes on along the minus strand of MWBZ01000002.1, from coordinate 38,952 downwards.
AGAACATGAAAAAGTGATACAATTTAAAAACAAATGGGAGGTCAAGCGCGCTTATATATCGCCGTCAATACATTTAAACAAGCTTTTCGCTGAAGGCTGGGACGTCGACAACGTATTTTTCTTCGAAGACCACGGTTACCACAAAATTCTCGTTATAGCGCACCGCGACGAAGACGGTAACGCCTCCGCCTGAGGCGCATTTCATTCGGCCATAGGCCGATAAAGGAGAAAAATACGTTTAAATTAAACTCTAACTTTTAACGCGATTTTTTTCTGGAATAGACTCGTGTACTTCCGGTAAAAAAGGGTTTATTCTAAAAAAGACTATTTTCTTTTACAGTTTTGATATGATTTTTATGGGAGGTTGGCCGTGAAAAACCCTGCTCGAATTCTAACGTTATTTTTTGTGCTGGCGTGTTTTATTTTTGCCGGTTGCGATTGCGATGAAAACAGCCCAAGCAATGAACTTAACCCTGCCGCCGCGCCCCGGACCGATAAAGATCTCTTGATAGAAGGCCCTCTGCCGGATATGACGAAAGGCGGCGGCGTAGCTTTCGCTCCTTCTCGAGCAGCCGGCGCAACCGAATTCAGCAGTCGTTATATAATTATAGTGGTCGACCGGGACGATCCGACCCAAACGCGTGAGCTTGCACCGGTAACGCTCAACGGCAATATGTTCAGCATGATAATCCCGATATCTTCCTCGCGAGTGTCGCCGCTTATTATTATAAAAGAAAAGGAAAACGGCAAGAATTTACTTTTAGCTACCCCGGGTCGCGTTCCCGCATATAAAGAAGTTCCCAGCGCGGTCAGGCGCATCACGGTCAGAGGCATGACGGTCGATCCGAAATCGACGGCGCGCTCGCTTCTGGCTATCGCAAAAAACGTCAATCCGGATATGCCCATAATAACTATTTCCGGAGACGAAGAGACGGCTGAAAACATAATCAGGGAAATCAAAACAAACGAGGCGACGCGCTTCGATACGATAATAGAAAACAATGTCGGCGGCCGGTCGATCGTCGATGAATTTTCGAAGGCGGTCCAGACGGTAACGACAATACTGGCTTCGCCCGCAATTAGCGCCGATGTAAAAAATGAGCTGAATCAGGCGCTGGGCAACAGTCCCGACGCATCAACCATCCTCGGATCATATGTCGCCGTGCTGAATTCTGAAAATAACGACGTAATAAGAGTATTTAACGAGTCAAACCTGCCCCGCAGCGTTCAACTTTCAGAAACGGTAATCGACGCGCGCTCGAGCAATAACGCGGTCAGGGGAGTAATACAGAACACGATAGACGAACCGATCGACACGACGCCTCCGGCCATTGAATTCGCCTCCATATCGCCATCGGCCGTTAAAGCCGGCGAATCCGTTTTCGTCGAACTTCGCGCGAGCGAACCTTTAATCAGTCTGCCGCTCGTTAGAATTCTGGGACGCACGGCGGCCGTAACGGCCGTGAATGAACTTTCGTTCAGGGCGGCTCTGACGGTTAATGAAACCGACACGGACAGAGTGAGTTTTATTATCGAGGAAGTTTACGATAAATACGGCAATAAAGGCGCGAACCATGCCAGTACGACGGACGGCAGCGCGTCGATAATAGATAAAAACACAGCCGTTATGGCGCCTGAAATATCGATCCCCGGCGGCAATTACGATTCGACGATAAGCGTGACGCTGAAAACGGCTTCTGAAAACGCAATTATGAAATATACGTTAGACGGAAGCCTCCCTTCGGCTGATAACGGAACCGTTTATACTTCGCCCATAATCATAGCCAAAACCGCCTTGTTAAAGGCCGTCTCGATAATCGGCAAAGCCTTTTCGGGCGTGAGTTCGGCGGCGTAAAACATAGATATGGCACGCCCGAAGGTTTCCGCGCCGGTTTTTAATCCCCTGGGAAGCACTTATTACGCCACGCAGAGCGTATCCTTGAGCTCGGCCACGCCCGGGGATATAATTAAATATACTCTCGATGGAACGAAACCGTCCGAAACGAACGGTACTGTCTATGAACGCCCGTTCGGCGTGTCCTCATCGTTAAAGGCCCTTGCCATAGCGTATAAAGACGGCATGGAAACGTCCGATATGGCAGTCGCGGTATATACTATCGAAGCGGCGGCCGAAAAAGTTCAAAAACCCTTAATTTCTCTCGCATCGGGCGCCTATGATACTACGCAAAGCGTTTCTTTGAGTTCGGCGACCGCCGGCGCGGCGATCATTTATACGCTGGACGGCACGCTTCCTTCGGTAAGCAACGGTTCGGTCTATAGCGGCCCGTTTAATTTGATTAAATCGTGCGTGTTGAAAGCGGTTGCGTCGAAAGCTAAAATGCTTGATTCGGAAGTCGTTTCGGCGTCATACTCGTTCGACCTTCCGCTGGCAAAAGTTTCGAAACCGGTCTTGACCCCCGCCGGCTGCACGTTCGAAAACGAGATAATTGTAAAAATGAGCACCGATACTCCTGGCGCGTATATTTATTACACTCTGGACGGTACAAAGCCCTCTTCGCTCGGAATACGCTATAGTAACCCATTTTCAATCAGCACAACTCTAACGGTGACTGCTGTAGCGGTTAAAAGCGACATGCTCGATTCAGACGCCGCAAGCGAAACATACACGAATGTGAACACGGCCACCATGCCCATTTTCAGTGTTAACGGCGGCGAATATAAAGCGACTCAGAGCGTGACTTTGACGTCTATAACCGAAGGCGCGTCGATTTATTATACGCTGAACGGCTCCGCTCCGTCAGTTGTAAGCGGAATACTATACAGCGGCACGATAGAAGTTTCGTCTAGCGTTACGATTAAAGCGATCGCGGTAAAAGAAGGAATGAGGGATTCGCAGGTCGCTACAGCGGAATACACGATAACAATTCCTGAACTGCCGCAAGTTTCCGCGCCGGAGTTCAAGCCGGCCGCCGCGGCATATAATTCGACCCGTGAAATCGAAATCAGCTGCGCGACGCCCGGCGCAACGATTTATTACACCATCGACGAAACCGTTCCATCGAAAAACAGCATTAAATATAGCGGGCCGGTTGAAATCGCGAAAAGCGTCACTATAAAAGCGATCGCGATAAAAGCAGGCATGAAAGACTCATTGGCCGCCGAAGTTAAATATGTTATAGTTTTCCCCGTTTCCCCGCCCGTATTCAAACCGGTAGGCAGCTCCGTATATACCTCAACGCAGGAAGTTGAATTGATTTGCGCGACGCCAGGCGCTACGATTTATTATACCGTCGACGGCGGAGTTCCCACAAAAGCGGGCCTGAAATACGAAAACCCAGTTACCGTCTCAAAAACCACTACAATCAAAGCGTTTGCGGTAAAAGACGGCATGGCCGATTCTGAAATCAGCGAAGCGCGTTATCCGATACGATTTCCAGTAGCCGAACCAGCTTTCTCTTTCGCCGGAGGAACCTATGAAACGACGCTTGAAGTCACTATTACTACCTCCACCGAAGGCGCCAGAATTTACTACACGCTAGACGGAACGACGCCGTCAGCCGCGAACGGAACGCTTTATTCGTCGCCGCTTCAGATAACAAGGCCGCTCGATATAAAAGCCGTCGCGGTAAAAGACGAGATGGGCGATTCGGCCGTTATCGCCGCGGCTTACGTAGTGCCGACCGAAACGGTTTCCGCTCCCGCCATATCGCCGAACGGCGGTTTTTTCTTCAGCCAGACGCAGGTAACGATAACATGCGCCACATCTGACGCTGAAATATATTATACGCTAGACGGAACCGCGCCTTCAAAATTATCCGCTAAATACGCTTCGCCGCTCATGATAAACAAATTCGGCAAGTTCTCCGTGAAGGCGGTCGCATACAAGTCCGGCATGTTCGATTCGCCGGTTTCGGAGCCGGCCGATTTCACCATTGCCGTTCCCCCTCTGCCGCAAGCCGATCTTACAAAAGTGACTATAGATAAAATGCAGGGCGAAAACAAAATGTGCCTCAAAAACGTCACGACATCGATGGAATATTCAATCGACGCGACGGGTCCGACAGCCGGCGTCACCTGGAAAACCGGAACCGGAGCCGACATCCCGCTCGAATTCCCGGGCGCGCCTGAACTCGGTGCGCCGAAGGCGAATGCGCCTTCTTACGGGGGCGGCGCCGACACATCGCCGTACATAGTGGTGCGCGATAAAAATTACACGAACAGACTGCGCGGCCTCGGCCGTTATAACTCTCTCCCGCTGAGCAATTCTTCGAGTTCCGATCATTCGTGGTCGCTCGACGCGCTTTCCGCGAAGATCGTCCACGGCAAGCCCAATTATGGAAACTCGGCGGATTTCAAGTTATATCTGTATGTCGGAACCACCGCTTCGAACGGAACGCCCGTCGGCGGAGGATATCAGCTCGGCGACGTCGCGTCCGGAAACCGCACTTCAATTCCGATACCTTCATCGGATAAGGCTTCCTGGACGGCGGCCGATTACTTCAGCTTTTATCTGAAAAACACCAACAACACTGCTGACGATACTTCGGACGATTATTACTACGCAATCTGCACGCCAGTAAAAGTCTCCGCCGGCCCGGACATGGCCAACAACACCGCGGCGGCGCTCGTAAACGCGGCCGACGGCGGCGCTTACGCTCCGGCGGGCATCGCGAACATAGACGGCGGCGATAAAGGGGTCACGCTAAGACCCGGACTTTCATTATCCGCCAACGAAAGCGTAATTTTGAAGGTCGTAAAGGCCAACACTATACTGGCGGAAGCTTCCAGCTCCGCCAACGGCGTGACGCCGATTTTCGGCGGCAATACCGCGAACGTAACCTATTCCGGCGACATCGTCGCGGCTTCGGGCGGCAAACTCAACTTCAACGTTGATTCAAGGGCCATAGGCGCGGGCAGCGACGTCAGCGTCGCCGCCGCCAAGAAAGACTCCAACGGGAACATAAGCCTGGCGGGTGCCGAGGTCATCATCAACTACTCGACCACGCGGCCCTCGGCGCCTTCAAATTTAGATTTCGCCGGCCTGAACAATAACGGCGGAATCCTCAAAATGGACGCGGATAAGGCAATCGGAACCGGAAGCGGAACGCTCATCGTATTCACGGACAACGACGGAATCTTCGATTCGACGAATACGACCTCAAAGGCTAAAACTCCGGCTGCCCAAAATTTCGCAGCTGCCGGCGCGTCTTACTCGTTTACAAAAACCATGGCTGGCGCCGACTATGTATGGGCGCCGGCGGACTTCGCGGGAAAATTCGTCGGATATGCCGTTCTGGACGAAGCCACAGGAAATATTTCCGCCGTATCGTTCGACGGAATAGTCCCGGCGGCGCCCGACGGAGCCGATCAAGCGGCGGGAGACCTGGCGCTGCTCAACCTCGAATATCAGGACGCGGCGAACCTCAGATTAAAATCGGCCGGCAATCTCAGCCAGGCGAGCATGAAGGTTCTCGCAACGGCCAACGGCGGAACAAACTGGCATGAGCTGGGAGCGACCGACGCATCTAAAGTTTTTTCGGCTTCGGGCAATAACCTTCCCGTGGCGCAATACACTTCGGCGAGCATCGTAAAATACGCTTATAAAAATGCTACGGGAAACGTGTCGGCACCCTCGAACCAGGACGGCGAGGTCGTGACGGTCTCTAAATTCGGCGGTGGGAATATCGCTATCGGCACCGATTGCACCATTAAAGTCTATTTCACCGGAAGCGGAGCGAAAGTGCTCGCGAACGTCGCGAACGCGCAAAACATCGTCACAGTTTCAACCGTTAAGTCAGGGGCCGTTATTACACTCGGAACTAATATAAACGATTTTGCTCAGAATGCCACCGGCGTTACGATCGATATGAATGTCGACGTTTCGGTTCATGTGCTCGACAGGCGTGAATCAGACTGGGCGTGGAAGGCACACGCCGACGCCAACAATATTGTCAGCGTCACCGGAGGCCATGTTACGGCGCCTGCATCCAGCCTAAAAGGTGTTTTCATCCAATGGAGCGCGCTTGGCAGCGGAATGAACACCGAGCCCAACTCGATCGTCGTAGCAACCGACGGGACCTTATATGCGGGCGGCCAGTTTGTGACCGCCGGCGGCGCAGACGCGAACCATGTCGCGAAATGGAACGGAACGAGCTGGGCGCCGCTTTTGGATTCAGGAGCAAACGGCCTTACCGGCGGTAACGTCAGCGCACTGGCCTACGACAACATAAACAATGTTTTATATGCCGGAGGCGATTTTTCACAGGCCGGAGGCAAACCGGCGCAATGGCTGGCCAAGTGGGACGTCGCCACCTCGACCTGGTCGGCGGTCGGAGATGTCGGCAAGCCGGACAACACTGTTCGGAGCCTTCTCATAACTCCCGGCGGAACGCTTTACGCGGGCGGAGACTCCAAACAGGATTCCAAGCACATCTGGCAGTATGACTCAGTCAACGGATGGAAGCCGGTTGGCGGCGGCACCAACGGCGGGGTTTTTGCGATGACATACGACCAGACCAATAACGTAATTTATGTCGGAGGCGAGTTTACGGAATGTTATAACTCCGGTTCAACAATAATTTCGCGCAATGCGGCCAGATGGAACATAGGAAGCCAGACCTGGGAAGCGATTGGAACCGGCATCGAAAGCAAGGACGTGAAGTCCATAGCTATCGACTCGGGAGGCGCGGTATATTTCGGCGGGCTTCTTTACAGCGGCGGCGGCGGATATATCAATAAATGGCATGGAAATAGCTGGTCTTCGATCAACGGAGTCAACGACGAAGTAAAAGCGCTGGTCTTCGACAACGCAAACAATATATTATACGCCGGCGGCTCTTTTTCAAGCATTGGCGGCGTCAGCTCCGTGAGCCGTATCGCCCAGTGCGATCTTGCCACGAATACATGGGCGAAAGTCGGGGCCGGCATGGGCGGCGGCGGTATTTACACGCTTGCCGTCGCCAGCGATGGAACGCTTTATGCGGCAGGTTTTTTTTACCGTGCAGGCGAGGTAACAAGCGATGATATACTCATGAATCGCATCGCAAAAAGATAAGTTCTTAGCGGTTCTTTATCATGAAAAGAGGTAGACTTGAACCGCCGGCACACGGCTCAAAAAAGTGTTTCATGACAAGGGTTTTCGCAAGTCGGTTTGCGAATTTTCTTGTGAATACTGAATTTATTTTGTAGTATCATCGGCGCCGAAAGCTACCGTTCGGTCCGTTTATAAAATTTTGGTGCCAACTCGTAAAAACGAGGCGACTCCAAATACGAAGAAACCCTCGCACTAGCGAGGGTTTCTTCGTATACGCCCCTAGGCGGACTTGAACCACCGGCACACGGTTTAGGAAACCGCTGCTCTATCCAACTGAGCTATAGGGGCATTTATCTGCCTATTATAACTGTTTTTCAGGCGTTTGTCAATAAAAAATAATTTTAATTAAGTATTTGCCTGCGGAATCGTGAAAATAAATCTGCTGCCCTTGCCCGGTTCGCTTTCAACCAGTATTCTGCCTTTGTGTTTTTCTATAAGCTCCCTGCACAAAAACAGGCCCAGGCCGGTTCCCTGCTCGCCGGCGGTTCCGGCGGTGGAATTTTCTTTGGCAGTATTGAATATTTTATCTAGATTTTCCGTCTCGATACCAACGCCGTTATCCGACACTTTGACGGTTAAAACGCCTTCGCCGGGGGCGGCCTCTATAACGACTTCGCCCTGCGGGCGGGTGAATTTTATGCCGTTAGACAATAAATTTCTTATCACCGTCATTATCATGTTCTTATCGGCTTCAACCGTTATGTCCTTATCTACCGCATTTTTGACGGTTATATTTTTCAAGTCCGCGGCCATGCTTAAAACCTGCTGGCATTGAGTTATTATATCGTTCAAATTAAATTTCTCGCAGCGCAAAGCGCTTTGCTTTTCCTGTGTGATGGCCCAGTTCAAAAGATTTTCGAGCAGGCCCGTAGCGAAAGAAGCGTAGGATTTAATCTGCTTTATATAAACGCGCGTCTCCTCGAGCCCCATATCGTCAGTGTCCAGAAGAAATTGAAGAAGCGAGTCTATGCCGCCCACCGGGCCGCGAAGGTCGTGGCCTATTATCGAAAAAAGCCTGTCTTTGGTGGCGTTGAGTTTTATCAGCTCTCTATTAGTGCCTTCGAGCTGGCGTTTGGTCTTTAGAAGCTCCATCTGCGTTTTAACTCTAACTTCGAGTTCTTTGACCTCGACGGGCTTGGTTAAATAGTCTACGGCGCCTTCCTCGAAACCTTTTACCACCGATTCGGTGTCGTTTTTTCCTGTAATAAATATAACCGGTATGTTTTTAAGGGATTCATCGGCTTTAATAATACGGCAAAATTCGAAACCGTCCATTTCCGGCATCATTACGTCGAGAAGCAGCAAATCGATTTTAATCCGTTTTAAAATATTGAACGCGTCGCCGTGCTTCAATGCGTAATAAACATTGTAATTTACATTCAGCGAATTTTTAACGATATCAACGTTCATTTTTTCGTCGTCTAAAACAAGTATGTTTCCTATTTTTTCATTGTCCCCGGCCATTAACGCTCCTTTGTTTTGCGTTCGATTAAAATATTCAATTCTTTCTTTGCGGTTTCAAAATCATAAATGTCCATCGCGGCCGCAAGAGCGTTGTATTCATCCATCCGGCCCGCGCAGAACTTTTCCCTTCCGTCGGCGAAATAATCGCGCCCGCGCATTTCGTCCGTATCGAGCATATGAGAAAGCTCGTTCAAAAATTCTAATTCGTCCATTTCCTTTTCTGCGGCGGCGTCAACGCCAAGATAATTTTTTAATTCCGTAAAAGCCGCGGCCAGTTCATTTTCGAGCCGCTCAACGAGCCCCGACGCGCCCGGACTCTTCTGCTCGGCGGCGGCCTGCAGTTCGGCGGCCAGAACCGCTATTTTTTTAAGGCCCAGGTTGGCCGCGACGCCCTTGAAATTATGCGCACGCCCGGCCATGGCTGTATATTCATTTTTATTAATATTTTTTTTAAGTTCGGCGGTCAGTTCGGCATTGGCGTCAATAAACTTTTTCACAAGATCGCGGTAAAGCTTTTCGTTTCCCTTCACGCGTCTTATTCCTTCGCTATAAGATATTTCGGGCGTATCGGAATGCGCCGGACGAGAGGCTTCGCCGGAAAAATCCTGTTTCGTTTCAGGCAGCCCGGCGAGAGGCTTTTTTATGGCTTCGGCGTCAATCCATCGTACCATGGCGCGGAACAATTCTGATTCGTCTATAGGCTTGGAAATAAAATCGTTCATGCCCGAGTTTTTTATCCGCTCGCGTGTTTCGTTGATAACGTCGGCCGTCAGGGCGATTATTTTTATTTTTTCGTCGCCGAGCCGTTCGCGTATGAATTGAGTGGCTTCGATCCCGTCCATTTCAGGCATTTGAACGTCCATCAATATCAGATCGATATCTTTTTCTTTTTGATACGCCTCAACGCACTTTTTTCCGTTAGAAGCGATAATGACTTCGAACCCCTGGTGTTCGAGTATTTCGAGTATTATCTGCTGGTTGATCTCGTTGTCTTCGGCCACGAGTATTTTCGCGCCTCTGATTTTGTCGAAGTTTTGAGGATAAAAGCTCTGGCTGAGTTTTTTTCTAACCATATCGCGGTCCTCTCCGCTGAAAAGGTTTACGATGGTATTGTAAATTATAGATTCGTTAAGCGGCTTGAATAATATATTTTTTATTCCCGTCGTCTCCATTTCTTTAAGGACCGTATCGTTGGAAAGCGTTGTAACGAAGACAATTTTCGGTTTTTTGGCGATACGCTCGTCGCTCTGAATTTTTCTTATCGTTTCGAACCCGTTCATTTCAGGCATATTGCAGTCGATGAATAAAACGTCGAACGGCTTTTCCTTCAGGGCTTCGACCGCATCGATTCCGGATCCGGCCTGATGACAGCTCAGCCCGAGGCGGCTTACGTATTTTTCGACGACTTTTCTGAATAGTTCGCTGTCGTCGGCGACAAGTATGCGCATATTTTTTATTACGTCCGGGATTTTACGCGCGCCGGGGCATGCTTTCGGCTCTAAGACCTCGAAGGGAAGAGTGAAATAAAATGCGCTGCCCTTTCCAAATTCGCTGCTGGCGCTCAAACGCCCGCCCATCATATTGACGAATTTATAACAGATGTTAAGCCCAAGGCCGGTGCCGCCATACTTGCGCGTGGTGGCGGAATCAGCCTGGGAATAAGCCTGAAAAAGATTTTCCAGCTGAAATTCCGTCATGCCGATGCCCGTGTCGGAAACGCTGAAATCGAGTTCGACCTTTCCGGCGGCGGCGCTGTAAGACTTCACTTTCAAAACGATCGTGCCTTTTTCCGTAAATTTAATGGCGTTATTCATCAGATTGAGCAATATCTGTTTCAGCCGGAGCGGATCGCCCGCGAGCGCAGGCGGAATGTCGGGATCTTTATCGATAATGATCTCTATATTTTTTTCCATCGACTTAATGCTCGCGAAATCGCCTATATCTTCAAGAATGTTATCGAGAGAAAATTCTATATTTTCAAGCTCCATTTTTCCGGACTCGATCTTCGTGAAATCGAGTATATCGTTTATTACCTGCAGCAGATAACCCGCCGAGTTTTTAATCTTGGTGACGTAATCTTTTTGTTTTTTATCCAGAACCGTCTTATCGAGAAGATTGTTCAGCCCGATGACCGCCCCCAGCGGAGTGCGGATTTCATGGCTCATCTTGGCCAGAAATTCGCTTTTGGAGCGCGTGGCTTTTTCGGCGGTCTCGCAGGCCGCTTCGAGCTCGGCGATCTGCTTTTTGGTTTTAGTGATGTCCTGCACCGCGCAATATATCTTAACGGTCCTGCCGTCCGCGTCCTTGGCTATGAATATTTGATAATGGATATAACCGGTTTCCCCGTTATCGAAGTACGTTATCTGCTGCTCGCCCTGCTCGCTGTAATGCGGATCTTCGGTTTCGATCGCCCTGACGATCAACGTTTTTACTTCATGATACTCTTCCGGAACGAAGAACGATTTTAAAAAGTCCGCAAGCGTCTGTTCGTAGCCGCCCATTTTTTCGGCCGTAGTGCGGAAAATCGAAAAATATTCGTCGTTAATAACGAAAACGTCCCTGGCGACATCGTATTCCCAATAGCCAAGCTGGGCGACGTTCATGGCCGACTTAAGATCGGCGAAACGCTTTTTCATGGTGATGTCTTCCATTGTCCCTTCGTAATAAAGGATCTCGCCTGAATCGTCTTTAACGACGTGCTTATTAATCGAAACGCTAATGATTTCTTTATTTTTCTTTAAAACGCTGGTTTCGTAGTTGGTTATATATCCCTGCAGCGAAATTATGCTTAAAATTTCAGTTCTTTTCTCGGAATTTAAATATACGCCGGCCGCTATATTTCCCACAGAGCCTATAAGCTCCTCCGGCGAATCATACCCGAGAATCTTTGCCAGAGCTGGATTCGCTATCAGGATACGCCCCTCTTTAGATGTTTGAAATATTCCCGCGCTCACTTTTTCGAATATCTCACGATATCTGTCTTCGCTTGCCTTAAGAGACTTTTGCGCTTTTTTCCATGCCGTTATGTCTTTATATTGCTTTAAAAGGCACGGCTCGTTTCCTATCTTTATGGTTTCGGCCGAAAGTAAGACGAAGCCGGTTTCGCCGGTTTTAGACCGATATTCCGTCTCGAATTCGGCGATCCTTCCGTTCTCTTTAATGCCGCCGTTAAAACGGTTTATTTCTTCACGCGTTCTGGCGATAGTATATTCCTCGGAAGATTTGCCGATAATCTCTTCGCGCGTGAAGCCGGAAAGTTTTAAAAAATTTTCGTTAACATCCACGTATGCGCCTGATGAAAGCGATACGATGGCGATGGCGTCGGGGCTTGACATAAATGCCTTCTGGAACTTTTCTTCGGACTCGCGCAGCCTGGCTTCGGCCTGCTTGCGTTCGGTTATTTCCCGGCTCTGCTCGGCTATCAGCTCTTGCTGGCGGAGGCGGTAGGTTTCATTGCTTTTGTGCTGCCCTTCGATAGTTTCCAGCATCTCGTTAAAAGCGTCCACCAGCAATCCGGTTTCATCGTCGCTGGCTTTAACGGCGCGCACAGAATAATCTTTTTCAAGCGCTATATGCTGCGCCGTGCTCGTAAGGTGCGCAAGGGGCCCGGAAACCATCCTCTGCAGCCATAATGAAAGGAAAAACGCCACCAGAGTGGATAAAAGAATTATGCCGGCCATGAAAGTCATAGTATTGCTGCGGCGTAATTGAAGCTCGGCGAGGCTAGCCTTTATGTGAACGGAACCTATCGGCCTGGAATTAAGAACTATCGGTTCGCCAAGCGTGAGAAAATCTTTTTCGAAACTGTGCCACCGCTTTTGTCCGGCGGGGCCTATAAAAGGCGTTACGACCGCGGAACCGGCCAGGGCGCCTTTAGCGGCGCCGGTAACGGCGCTTCCCACTGCGCCCGCCAATCCTCCGCCGGCGTCATAGCTCGCAAAAAGCATTCCTTTTTCGTCGTAAATTCTCGCGCTTACGACAAACGGCTGAATACGCAGGGCCGTAAGGTTTTCACCGGCCAGGCCGCGGTCTTCAAAAGCGAGCGCGGCCGTGCTTCTATCGGCAATCAGCAGCGCCATGGTCGAAACGTCCTGAAGCATTTCTCTTTTGCCGCGCTGGTCGTCATAAGCTAAAATCATGGCGCCTGCGAGAAGCAGCCCTGCGATATTGGTGAGCATGACGATAAGCATCAATTTTGATTTTATAGGCAGCCTGGCAATCCAGTTTTTCATAATTACCTCTATTTAATAAGCCTTGCCACTTCGAGAAGTTTTGCGCCTATCTTAAGGCCGGCCCTTTTAGACTCGTTCACATTGATTTCGATCTTGACCCTGTCGTTTTCGATGACGAACCCCGCTATGCCGCCTTTTCTGGCAAAATCAGGCATATCGCTCACCGTTAAAACAGACGAGCCTTTAAGTTTTTTTAAAATATCGTCCAGTCTGTCTTTTTCAGATCGCCCAATATAAAGCAGGTGGCAGCCGCAGGACGCGATGGCGGATTCGTCGATCTTTTCCACGGCAAGAGTGCGTTCGCCTATTTTATTGTTTTTAAGTTTTTCAAGGACCTCGCTTATCTGATCCGAGCCGACAATGCCTATTTTAAGCGGGCAGCCAGTCTGCTTCCCATCCTGCCAGTCCACGAATTTCATGATATTAAGAATATAAGCGGCTTTCACGTCGGATTCGAGGTAGCCGCTGGTAGTCTGCGCCGGGCAGAAACTAACGCAAACCGCCATTAATAAAGCCGATAAAATAATTGGATTCACCGTTCGCATAAAATGTTCCTTATAGAACCAGTAGTTCTTAACGGACCTGCTTGGGATAAAATTTGGCGACGCAATCGGGGCACATGCCGTGGCTGAACATAACATCGACATGGTTGGAAACATAACTTTCGACCTGGACCCAATTGCCTTTTTCGTCGCGTATCTTCTTGCATCCCGAACATATGGATAAAATTCCGCTGAGCGTTTTTACTTCGGTGAGCGCCTTCTGGAGCTCGTCTATGAGTTTTAATTTTTCCGCCTGAAGGCTCTGCAGCTCCGCGACGCGTTCTTCGAGTTTTTCGTTGGCGCTTTTCAATTCGGTTACAAGGCGGGAATTTTCAGAAGACAGACGCTGTTTTTCAAAAGCCTTTTCGATTATTATAAGCGCCTGGTTCAAATTCATGGGTTTTATTATATACGCGTATGCGCCGACATTAAGAGCTTCCACGCATGAATCCAGAGAAGCGTAAGCCGTCATCATTATAACGGCGCTATTTTCATTAATTTTACGAAGGGCTTTGAGTATCTCGAGGCCGCTTATATCGGGAAGCCTGATATCGATCAGCGCGAGGTTGACGCGTTCTTCCTTGATGAACGCGAGCGCTTCCGCGCCGCTGGCCATAACGCTGGTTTCATATCCCCTGGCTTTGAGCGTCCTCGTAAGGCTCATACGCACTCCGGCGTCGTCGTCGACGATTAATATTTTTGGCACGGGACTGTCCATAATAATCTCCTGTTGTTACCGCGTAACGCGGAAAATTAATCTTTTTAAAATTCTACCAGGCCGATAAGTTCGAAATAGCTTTTATTTCTGGCGATATCCGCCGCGGTGCGGTTCAGCTTGTCTTTTATCCTGACATCGGCGCCGCAGCCGATAAGATATTTAGCTATGTCGGCGCGGCGGTTGTCGACTGCGCGCATTAAAGCGGTCCAGCCGTATTTATTGACGTGATTTATCCTTACGTTGTTTTTGACCAGCAGCTTTACGACGTCGAGGCGCCCTTCCGCCGAAGCCAGGTTCAGCGCGGTATTGCCGTATTTATCTTCCACGCCGATAAGAGCGCCCCTTGCCACGAGCAATTCTACTATATCGAAAGACGAAGACTCGACAGCGCGTATAAGGGCCGTCCAGCCGTATTTTCCGCGGTAGTTAATGTCGATCTGGCCGTCGATGAGAAATTTAGCTATATCAACTCTGGAATGCCTTATGGCAAGATTAAAAAGCGTGTGGAGCAATTTCTCGTCATCTTTAATAAGTTCCATATTTTTTCTTATAGATTCGATATCGCCGTTTTTAGCCGAGATTTTCAAATGTTCAACCGATAGCATATAAACCTCTCCTAATATTTATAATAAATTTCTCAAATTAATCATTGCGGCGGCGCGGGAAATTTAGCCGAAACCTCGTTCCAGCTGGAGTAAGCGCCTTTGTCCATGGGTAGAGTGCCTTTATAAAGGGTTTTATCGTCAAGATTATATGAATACGCCTCGAACTGGTTATTATAAAAACAAGCGCTGCTCTGGGTGCCGGAAGAATAATTAGGCAGGGCCGCGAGGTTATCTCCGTATTTTTTCCACCATTTCCACGATTGCCCGTCGGACGTGCTGGCGGCGGAAAGCGTTTTAGCCTCGGCGTTAAAGCATATGCAATAGACGAGATTGCCCCTGACGCTGAAACTGATTCGAGTATTTTCGTCGAAACCGTCGGGCAGCGGCAGGCTCGAAGAATACGTTTCCCACCATTTCCAGTTTTTTCCTTCATCGGTTGAAACCGCCCGCGCTATAGACATTTTTTCGATATCATACACGAACGCCATAATTTTTTTGCCGTCTCTGGCGAAAGATATACGGCATGAATCTGAATATCCGTCCGGCAGCGGAAGATTTTGTATAACCGGCGTCCACCACGACCAGGTTTTTCCGTCGGACGACTCGGTATAATAAAGCGAACTCTGCTGCTGGTTGTACGAAAAACCGTAATAAGATTTTTCGCCGGACCTGGCGAAGCTTATATTGAAAGGGATTTTCATTTTAACGTTGACCGCGGGCTCGCTCATTTTAGACTCGTTGGCGCTCTTATCGCTCGCGGTAATGCGGTAGGAATATTCACGGCCGCCTTTAACGGCTTTATCGGTATAATGCTCCTGCGTAATGAGCGAGGGCGAAGACACTTTTTTAAAGCCGCCTTCGCCGCCCTCGCTTTTATAAATCGAATAATAGGCTATATCGTTATTTTTAGGACGCTGCCAGCTGAGCTCGATTTTTCCCGCATGGGCGGCTGCGGCTATATTGACCGGCGCGTCAGGGGCGAGAGTGTCTTTGAGCCTGACATGAACGGCGGGAGTAAGGCCGCTTTTGACGCCGCTCTTTGAAACGCAATCCAGCGCGTAAAAATAGCTCTTTTCGTTGTCGAGCCCGTCTTCTTCAAAAAATTCCGATGCCGTTTTTTTTATCTCGGAAAGGGCCGGCACGCCGGCGGCCGTAAGATCGGCGGATTCACCCCTTAAGACGATATACTCCGCGAGGTTCGCGCTGGAAGGCCGCTTCCATATTAGCCGCACCTTTCCGTTTTCGGCGGTTTCGATTTTAATGGATTCCACTTTTTCAGGGGGAGTTTTATCTTCGGTTTCTATTTTTATAGGCCCGGCCGGGTCTGATTCGATATATTTGACTTTTTCGTCTTTACCTTTGACGGCGCTCGTAACGAAATAAAAATAAGTCGCGCCGGCGCTTACGTCCTCGTCTTCGAATTCGTTCTGATTGGTATTGTATTTTGAAGCTTTTTTGGTTATCTTATCGGCCGTGTCGCGATAGATATTGTAATGATGCGCCCCGGAAACTTCGTTCCAGTTGAGCTTGATTTTGCCTCCGGCGGCGGCGGCCGTTAAAGCCGAAGGAGCTTGAGGTTTTTTATTTTCTTCCGGCGGAGGTTCAGGCGTCCGAGGGGACTGCGCCGGTTCTTTCGGGCTCTCTTTTTCGCCGCCGATAACCGTTGCTGGAATATTTTCCGGCGGACGGACGTCCCCGGATTCTTTTTTAACTTCGACCTGCCTGGTTTCTTCCGAACCTATCACGACTTTTTCTTCCGCCGAAGAAAAGCCGCATGGAATAAGAATGAATGCCGCGGAAAGCGCCGCCGCAACTTTTATGACATTAAATTTTTTAAAAAACACTTAAAAACCTCCCTGAAAGATCCGTCGCTAAATACAGTTTCCGGTCATGCCATATTAATCTTTAGTTAATATAACATAGTAAATATCTAATGTCAACTATAACCCGTCAAATAAATTGCCGTCATTAAATCCCTTTTTTTCAGGGCATTTATTTCGCCAAAAACTTCCGCCGGCAGGAGAATTTATGCTAAAATTAAAGAGTATGGATAAATTAAGTCCGGCGCGATCCAATATTTTTTTATTCAAAGACTTTTCGCAGGCGGCCCTTCACCTGCAGGGCGAACTATGCGCCAAAAGCGTTTTGATCACAGGACGCAGACTGTATTCGATTTTAAATCTTCCGGCTCTAACCGCCCTGGCCGAGCCGCAGCCATGCCCGATAATCCTTCGCGGCTCCGGCGAAAAGCTCAAATCTTTCGGCTGCGTCGAAACGGTAATTAAAGAAGCTCTGGAATTCGGCCTGGGCAGAAACGACACCATAATAGCCGCCGGCGGCGGTAACCTGACCGATCTGGGCGCTTTCTGCGCTTCTATTTATAAACGCGGCGCGAGGCTCATTCTTATTCCGACCACGCTTCTTGCTATGATCGACGCGGCTGTCGGAGGAAAAACGGCGGTCAACCTCGGCGGGTTTAAAAATTGCGCCGGAACTTTTTATCCGGCCGATGAAATTATTATATGCCCGGAATTTCTCAGGACGCTGCCTGTAAAAGAGATTGAAAACGGCCTTTTCGAAGCGCTGAAATACGGCGTACTGTTTTCAAAAACCATGCTTGATGAAATCTTTGAAAACCAGCGCCTGCTAAAAAAATACCGGGCGCAAAACGGCTTCGGAAAAAGAGAGGCCGCCGTTCAGGCCGCGAACTCACCGATTTTTTTCGGCATAATAAAAAAATGCGTGGAATTTAAAACGCGGATCGTAAAAAAAGACCCGTTCGATAAAAATGAGAGGCTGGCTTTGAATTTCGGACACACTTTCGGGCACGCGTTTGAAAGCGTTTCCGGCGGCGCGATACCTCACGGCGCGGCGGTCGGCCTGGGAATGGCGGTAGAGCTTATATTTGCAAAACACAAATACGGCGGTTGCGAAGACCGCGATAAAATCACGGCAAAACTAATTAATTTCATACGAAGATGTTCACATTACGCAGCCCTGGACGAGCTTTTGAATACGCCGGGCATATTCCGGCGGATGCGTAAATTTATATCTAACGATAAAAAAGCTTCGACGGACGGCCATATTGAAATGCCGATCGTAAAAAAAGCCGGCTTATATAAAATCGAAAAAATAAGCTTGCATGAAGAACTAGAGCCGTTTTTAAACTCTCCCGGCCGCATACTGAACGCATGGCGCGAATAAGCGGGACGGATCAGGCGCCTGGAATAAAAACCGTAAAAGTCGTTCCGCCGCCCGGAACGCTTTTAATCTTTATGAAACCGCCGTGATTGTCGATTATTTTTTTGCATATTGAAAGCCCCAGTCCGGTTCCGGAAGCGCGCGTGGTAAAAAAAGGCGCGAATAAGTTATCCATGATTTTTTTGTCGATGCCGCATCCGTTGTCGGATACTGAAATTTTTATATAACCTCCGGCCGCTGCCCCTGAATTAATAATTTTTCCGGCGTTGTCGCCGCCGGCGGCGAATTCGTTTTTAAGGGCTTCGGCGTTTATTCTGGATATGTCGATATCGAGACGGCCGCCGGTTTCGCTCATGGCTTCGCATGCGTTCAATGAAAGATTTAAAATGACCTGCCGCAGCTGGCCGGCATCGGCTTCGAATTCGGAGGCGTCTTCGCTGATCTTATAGCCGAACTCGATTTTTTTATTATTATTCCTGGCGATAACGTCGATTTTATTTTCAATGATATTCGCCATGGCCTCTATCAACATTTCAGAAAATATTTTTCCCTTGCAGGGCGGCTTCGGCCTGGCGAAATCGAGGACGTTCTGAACCAGGCACTCGAGGGTCTTGACTTCGTCGAGTATGTAGTTTATATAGCGCGTCTTTTTTTCATCATCGGCGCTGATCTCGTTTTTCAGAAGCTCGGCGAAACCCCTTATTCCTCCGAGCGGATTTCTGATTTCATGCGCGACTCCGCCGGCCATCTGCGAAAGTATGCTCACCTGTTTCTCTTTTTCGACATTGGATTCTTCGAGTTTTTTATTTACGATCGTCGTTTCCTTGATACGGTTTTCGAGGTTGTCGGCTATCTGGTTGAAAGAATCCGCCAGGAGGCCGAACTCGGAATTTTTATCGAAATCGAGGCGTTCGTTTAAATTGCCGGCCGCCAGTTTTTTAGCGGTCCCCGCTATGGAACCCAGGTTGGTGAAAAATTTATTTACATACACGCCTATTAAAATGACCACCAGCAATATGCCCAGAAGGACGATCACAATGGCCCAGCTGGAGTAGCTGGAATGTATCATTTCGTTTATGGGCGAAAGTTTGCGCCACACAAGAAGTATTCCGAGCACTTCGCCTTCCGGCACGTTAAGGGAATTCTTGCTATCCGTGAAAATGCTCGTTTTAATTGGATAGGCGCATTCGACTATATTTTCGCCTTCGATAACCTGGTTTATAACGTAAGACCTCGAGCGGTCTTTTACCTGCCTGTAACTTTCGTCCAGCAGCTTCTTTTTGATATAACTTATGTCCGAAGACGCCACGACTTCAAAATTCCTGTTGAGAACGTGCAGCTTATACACTTCTACTTCGCCGGATCGAGCGTAGTTTTGAAGGTACTGCTGAAGCTTGATAAGATTGTTCATAAGCTTGAGCTCGATGATTTGATCGTGAATTTCAGAAGTTATGAATTGAATGGATTCGTTTCGGTTTTCAGAAGCGGTATCTTTTACGTACTGAAATGTGATAACAAGGCCAAGATAAATTAAAAAGGCCGATAAAGCTAGCAATCCTATGATTCTGACGGTGTAAATCTTAACGCTGTACATTTCGGATGAATTATAAACAATATCTCGTCTACTTGTCAAGCATTTAAACTTTGTGTTATAATTAATAGTGAGATGTACTTTATCGGAATAATTCATTCCGCATCGCGGCATGCCGGAAAAACCTTCGGCGCCGACACCTTCAAGCAGTTAACGGCGGTATTGTATGAAAGAAACCAGAATAGGCATAAAAGTGGCTTACATAATCGGTCTCCTGTTTGCCGTGGCGCTGCTGCTCGTTATCGGCATAAGCGTTATAATCAAGCCTTTCAGCGTCCCTTTTATCGCCTGCGTACTTATAATATTCGCAATGTTTATGGGGCTGGTTTCGAGCATAATTAAAAAAAGCTTTTCCCTCCCCATATACGAAATTATAAAAGTCATCGACAATACCCAGGATAACAAAGAACTGGAGCTTGATTCCATAGACAAGAGCTCCGAGATGTATGAAATAGCCGCATCCATCTCGAATATCATCGACAGGATAAACAAAGCCAATCAAAAGATCAACCAGCGCAAAATAATCGAAATGGACACCGTCCACAAGATATCCAAGGCCATGAGCGCGCGGCTCAGTCTCGACGAAGTGCTGCGCCTCATAATAGACCTCGCCACCAGCGTTCTCGACGCCAAATATGCCTCGCTGATGCTCATAGAAGAAGAAACCAACGAACTGACCATAAGGGTTTCCAACGGCCTTACGCCCGAAATCATGAAAAAAGTCAGGATCAAAGTCGGAAGCGGCATCGCCGGAACGGTCGCTTACGAAGGGAAACCTTATTTATCAAAAGACATCGAAAACGACCCGCGCTTCAAAAAAAGCTCGAACCCCAAGTTCGAAACCAAGTCTTTCATTTGCGTACCGGTCAAGCTCGGCGACAAGGTAATCGGCGTTTTAAATATCAACGACAAAAAGAACCACGAAATATTCAACGACGACGACCTTCACCTGCTTACCATATTGGCCAATCAGGCCGCCATAACTATAGAAAATTCGAGGCTCTACCAGCAGGCCGAAAAAAAAGTGGAAGAGCTCGAAATGCTTTTCAGCGCTTCGAAGGTCATGAGCTCCATTCTGGACGTAAATATCCTGCTGCGCCAGGTCCTCGAAACATGCATACACATAGTTTTTTCAAAAGCCGGCATGATTATGCTGTTCAACCCCGACTCCATGCAGTTCGAAATCAAGACCTGCCACGGGCCTATCGATATGCGCTGCGCCTACGAATTCAGAATAGACAGCGATTCCGAGCTATGCGAAAAACTTTCAAAAGAGCTTAACGCCATGCTGATAACCAATATCGACGAAAATATCGACCTGGCCGACCTGACCAATTATTTAAAATTCAGGGTCAAGGAAATAATCTGCGTGCCGCTCCATACAAAGCAGAAAGTCACGGGCATGATGCTGGTCATTTCAGACGTTTCTCAAAACAACTTCGTATCGAGCGATCTGAGCATATTATCGGCCCTTTCAACCCAGGCCGCAGTGGTGATAGAAAACGCCAAGCTCTACGAAAGCATGAAAGACCAGTTTCTTTCTACGATCCGCGTGGCCACCAACGCGCTCGAATTTAAAGACGCTTACACTTCGGGCCATTCGGAACGGGTGACGGAATTCGCCGTGCTTCTTTCAAAAGAGCTGAACCTGGCTCACGAAGAAATAGAAAATATAAGGCAGGCCGCCATTCTTCACGATATAGGCAAAATAGGAATTTCCGAAACCATATTGACGAAAAAAGGAAGGCTCACCGACGAAGAGTTCGCCACTATCAAGCTGCATCCGTCTATAGGCGATTCCATAGTCGAACCGATGGCGCTGAACCCCATCGTGCGCGCGGGGATAAGAAACCACCACGAAAGATGGGACGGCCGCGGTTATCCAGACGGCCTCGCCGGCGAAAAAATACCTTTCTCCGCAAGAATAATAGCCCTGGCCGACGCTTTCGACGCAATGACCTCCAACAGGCCGTACCGCGACGCCATGGCCATGGAAAAAGTTTACTCCGAATTCATCAAGTGCGCCGGAGGGCAGTTCGACCCTAATCTGGCCGAAGTTTTCGTCAATATGCTTAAAAAGATGGACGCCAAAACGCTCACTTCGCAAAACGCGGGTTCGCTCACGGCCGAACCGATAAACAATATAGAAAACATACCTTCTCCGGCATCGGCCGCTTCTTCCGGCCCGGCGTCCCCGAAATAGTCCCGGGCCGCTGAACCGCTATATCACAAAAGCTTTTTTCAGAATTTCCTCGAAATACCCTTTATTATGGTCGCGCCTGACCTTTAATCCCAGGTTTTTCAAAAAGCGCTCGGCTTTTTTTTCGCCCGCCGGCGATCCGACCCTGACTTCGATAAACGTACCCAGATTTTTAACGTCGTCTATTACGATGTCGAGCTCTGCGTCGCTTTCGATTTTAAATTTATAGCGGGTCTTTTCGGTGGTTATGACATTTGAATATCCAAGATAAATAAGAACTTCGGCGAATTTCATGTTGATAGGGAAATCTATGCGCGGCCTCTGAAAAGTGCCTTTGCGCGGGCCTTTATATGTAAGGCTCAACGCCGAGTTCTCTTCCCTTATTCTCAAAAGCTCGTCGCTTTCCATAAAATTGAGGCCGGGGGCGACGTAATACTTATCGACCTGCCTCTGCTCGCTGATAAGCGTAGCGCCGTGGTCTTTCAACGTTTTTATGGGAACGTCGAACAGGCACCTTATTTTGAATTCGAAGCGGTTGATTTTATCGTAGGTTTCGCAATACGGCGCGAACTCATTGTTTATGATCAGATTGGCCGCGTTTTTAGTGACTTCGATGTGCTTTTCATACATGGGCTGAACGGTGCTGACGTACTGCAGCAATATCCCTTCAAAATCCTGGCCCGTTTTTCCGATGTCGCGCATAAGCCTGCGCAGGAGCTTGCCATGAAGATTGGCTTCGATAAAGACGGAATAGTCGAATAGATCGGCGAGTTTTTCGTGCAAAGCGAATATACCTTCGACTACTATCATCTTTTGCGGCTTGACTTCCTGATATCCGACGACGCAGCCTTTTTCAAGCGAACGCCTGGGGCGCATGACCGTTTCGCCGTTTTTAAGTCGCATAAGATGATCGCGGGCGAGATCCAGGTTGATCGCTTCCGGATCGTCGAAATTGGAATTCAGATTTTCCGATATCCAGCTTCTGTCTTTGTAGTAGTCGTCCAGAGTGAAAACGGTCACATCCGGAAGCCACGAAACCAGTTCGCTGGCTATAAAAGTCTTTCCGGAGCCGGAACCGCCGGCGACGGCTATAATGATGCGCCTTCCCGAGTTAAGAAGCTTGAAAACTTCCGATTTTACAGTTTTCACGCCCTCGTCCTTGCTGCCCGCGGTTTTATTATTTATGCTTTCAAGCACCATCTGAAGATTGGTGCGTGTTTCGTAACCTGAAACGCCTATGCGGTGCATAAAATCCATAATCCGTTTTTTTTCTTCGTCGTTTTTATAATAAGCCTTCACCACGGAACCGAACCCGAAAATATCGTCGCGGCTCATGTTGAAAGGGCCTTCGTAGAGCCTGCGATGCTTGGCCAGCGTGGCCAGCCTTTTAAAACCGGTGGCGGAAAGTATTTTATAGATATTTTCATCGCAGGCCGAGCAAATTTCCGAAAATTTAGCCCACTCGTCGCTGCTTTCTGAAAGGCAGGTAAAAGTTATTTTATGCGATTCGTCGTTTTTCGTTCCTGAAGCCGTCTGGTGGCGGACGCGAAGGGTATGCTTGGAAATGCTCGACTGCATATCCAGGTTTCGGAAATAAACGTCGGTCTGGCTAAAACTGGCGGCAAGTTTGAATTTTTCGACTTCCTTCTCGAAACGCCCTACCATATCGCCCGTAATTATGACTTTTAATTTATTCACTCAGATCATCTCCATAGCCGCAGCTTTTATATAATAATCAATTTACCATAAAAATATTATCGGGATTTATGCTTATTTTTATCTTTTTTTCCAGCGCCAGCTTTAATTTGTTAAACGCGGCGTCATGGATATCGATTTCGATTTTAATGCCGCCGGCCAGCGCGCATATTACGGTGTGCATCTTTCCGCGCGTATAAATCTTTTGAATCGAGGCGTCGAAGCAGTTGATTTTATCGAAAAAATCAGTTCCTTCCTTGAGAATGTAAACGGCTTCGGAACGCACCGCGCATTTAATTTTCTGCCCTGCGGCGAATTTGCTCCGGGCGCATCCGCAGGTGATATTTATGCTGCGGCCGGAATCTAACGCCGCTTCGATGGATTTTTCAAACACTTTAACGACCAGCGCGTCGTAAATATTTCTGACGCCGAGAAATTCCGCGGCCGCGTGGTTTTTAGGATAGTTATATATGTCGTCGCGCTCGCCGCTCTGCACTATGGAACCCGATATCAGAACCGAGATTTCGTCGGCGAGAAAATACGCTTCGTCGATATCGTGGGTGACTATGAGCGAAGTTATGGCGTGGCTCGCGCTGAGTTCCTTTAACAGGCGCCGGGCGTCCTCGCGCAAAGCGCTGTCTATGGCTGAAAACGGTTCGTCCAGTATCATCAGGTCGGGGCGCGCCGCCAGAGCCCTTACTATGGCCGCCCTCTGCTTTTCGCCCCCGCTGAGCCCGGCCGGATAGCGCTCGAGTATGGCCGAAATATTTAAAAATTCTATAAGCTCGTCTATGAAAGGCTTGAGGGGAGCCGGATCGATTTTTCTAACTTTTACGCCGTACATTATGTTATCGATAACCTTCATGTGAGGAAAAAGGCAGATGTCCTGGGGAACGTATGAAATATTCCTCAGCGACGGCGAAAGAGCGGTTACGTCTTTACCGCCTATAACGACGCGCCCGCTTTTTATTTTTTGAATGCCGATGATAGTTTCGAGCAAAAGGGTCTTTCCGGAGCCGGTAGGGCCTACTATAGCGTGGCACGCGCCTCTGGCGATTTCCAGATTAACGCCGTTTAACTTGAAAGCGCCCATGTCCAGGCAGAGATTTTCGATCTTAACCATGGCGCACCTTCAAAAACATTCTCGTAATCAAGGTGACCGTGAATCCTAGCGCCAGCAGGGTAAGAATAAAAACCGCGGCGCCTTCTATATCGGCGTTTGAAAGCCTGAGGTAAATCGCTATGGGAAGCGTTTCCGTTTTCATGGGCATCGCCCCGGCGAGAGTCACCGTGGCGCCGAATTCTCCCACGCACTTTGCGAACGTAAGGACGGCGGCGGCTATAATGCTGTTTTTGGCGAGCGGAAGCGTGATGGTATAAAATGACTTGAATTCCCCTGCGCCGAGAGTGCGCGCGACGAATTCGTAACGGGGCGGTATTTCGTCTATGGCGGCTTTTATAAGCCTGGTGGCCACGCCGGCGCTGGTTACGAACTGGGCTATTATTATTCCGGGAATTTCATAGACGAAACCGCAAAGATTGTTTTGAATAAAAAGCCCGGCGCCGGTATTAAAAAATAAAAGCAGCAAGGCGCCGAGAGCGATGGGCGATATGATCAGCGGAAGCTCGAGAAAAAGATCGACGGCCGGCTTGAAGCGAAAATCGGACCTCGAAAGCGCGTAAGCCGCAGGCACGGCGATTGCGACCGAAAGCGCCGTAGTGACGAATGCGGTAATAAAACTTATTTTGATCGAATAGTAAAACCTTTCGCTCTTTAAAATAGCCGACAGTTTGGCCGGTTCGACTATCGTAAAAAGCGAAGCCAGAAGGATGAAATAAAATATAAATAATGAAAACGCGGCCAGTACCGCTATTTTTTTAAATCGCATAATCGAGATAACTTGATCGTCTTGTGAAACGCCTTAAGGCGGGGCATGATATACGCTCGTCAATATATCAGGATTTTACCATAGCGCCCGGCTAATGTCAACTAAATTACATCGTAAAATATATAATAAAACTTGTTTTTATTATCATATTTTGATATAATTTCCACGTAAAAACCTCCGGTATATTATCCGCCGGTTAACTTACGCGTCGCAAGACGACGGGAGAACGATATGAAAAACAACGACATAGACTTCATAATTTTCGACATGGGCGGCACCCTTCTCGATTACGACCCGGTTCCGGCCGAAAAAATGCGCGTCATAAGAACTGAAAAAATAACCGGATTTTTAAATTCTAAAGGTTATTCATTCCGCGAAAAAGACATAGAAGAATTTCTAATAACGCCTTATTACGACCTGAATTTCATCGAAAGCGAACGCACGCTGCGCGAAGTCGATTTATACCGGTGCGTCAGAAAAGGGCTCGAAAGGCTCCGCGTCGCCGAAGATTATTCACTGTGGATAATAAGCCTGGTACACCGGCTTTTAAAAGAAAACCTCATAATTTACCCGGATTCGCTTGAAGCGCTCGAAAAGCTAAGCCATAATTACACGCTGGGGCTGATTTCTAACACCACGATACCCGGAGTGTACTTCGCCGGCGATTTAGAGGAAATAGGCATGGCTAAATTTTTCAAGCGTTCGCTTTTCACCGCCGACTGGGGTTTCAGAAAACCCCATTCTTCGGTTTTTTACAGAATGCTCGAGCTGCTCGGCGCGGAGCCGGCCCGCTCGCTTTACGTCGGCGATTCTTTTAAAAACGATATTTTCGGGCCTCATTCAATAGGAATGAAGACCGCCTGGATCAATCCCGAATCCCGGCCGGCGCCCGAAGCTTACGCTCACATAAAACCCGATTATATTATAAAAACCGCCGGCGAGCTCCCCGATGCGATTCACGCCGGAGAATAAGGCCGTTAAATGCCGGCCGCGTTCAAAAGGCCGGCGCGCGTTTCGGAAGCGATTCGATTTAACGGTTGATTTTAATTGACATTAAGCTCTTTTTTTGTTAAATTTAATTATCCAATAATTATTATGGAGTGAACGTTATGTATTATCTTTCCTTTCTTTTTCACCTGTATCAACCGCCCACCCAGCTCGGTTTCGTAATAGACAGAATAACCGAAGAATGCTACCGGCCGCTCACGGACCTTTTCACGAGTTCGCTATCGCCGAAGTTTACGGTAAATATAAATTATTCGCTGACCGAACTACTTCTTCAGCGCTCGCACCACGACGTGCTGGAAAACCTCAAATCAGGCCTTAATTCGGGCAACCTCGAATTCGTGGATTCCGGGGCGTACCACCCCATATTTCCGCTCATCCCCGAAAGCGAGGTCATAAGGCAGCTTAAAATCAATTTCGACGGAAACAGGGCGGTCTTAGGCGATAAATATAAGCCGCGCGGAATATTCCCGCCGGAAATGTGCTACAGTTCCCGCATAGCTAAAATCGTAAAAAAAATAGGGTACGACTGGATAATAACCGACGACCTTCCGTACTCTTATTACGACAGCGCCATTCCGCATTCCAGCATACCCGAAGCCGAAGGCTGCGGCGTTTTTCTGCGAAGCAATAAATGGTCCAACGACATATCTTTCCATCAGTGGAAAGGAAGCGAATTCTTAGATAAGATAGAAGAAACCATGAGCGCCGAAATAGGCGAAAAAGACGGCTATACGATAATCGCCATGGACGCGGAAACATTCGGCCACCACCATAAATATTACCACGAAAAATTCATACATTCGCTCATGCACGCGGTGAAATCCAGAACGAATATTAAGCTCGCCACCATATCGGAAATATTCGAAAAATTCCCGATGAAAAAAGCCTTCGTCCCGCCTTCCACATGGAGCGCCTCGATGCAGGACCTTTATTCCGACGATCCTTATCCTCTCTGGCAGAGCAAATTCAATCCAATACACCACAACCAGTGGCAGCTAACCCACCACGTGCTCAGAGCGGTAATACTCAGCGGCGACGGGCGCTCCCGCGGGCTCATGGACAAAGCCCTTTATTCGTGCCAGAACTGGTGGGCGTCTCTGCACAATTTCGATCCTTCGCAAATTTACCGCGGGGCATATCTTCTGCTGGACACTCTGGAATCGGCGTCGGCCGCCCTGAAAGACCCGGAAACGCTAAGGCTCGGCCGCGAATTATACAACAACCTCGTCTATTCGGTCTTCGCCCGCATCAACGATAAAGCCCAGCAGTAGAGGCCGGCGGCGGCGTTTTAACCATGCAAGCAATTATAAAAACAGAACAGGACTGATAAAAAATTGATTACCGAAGTTTCCATTAAAAACATATCTTTAGCCGATAACATAGAGTTCGATCTGAGCGGCGGCTTCAACGTTTTCACCGGCGAGACCGGGGCCGGCAAGTCGCTCGTAATTTCGGCCATAGCTTTCGCTTTCGCAATGAATTCCGACTTCGTCAAATTAAAAAAAGAAAACGAAAGCGCCCAGGTAAGCGTTTGCCTGGCGTTAACTCCGGCCGCGCGCGAAACGCTGGGGCCTATACTCGAAGACG
The DNA here is from genome assembly GCA_002069765.1 of bacterium ADurb.Bin243. Taxonomy (GTDB): domain Bacteria; phylum Muiribacteriota; class UBA9980; order UBA9980; family UBA9980; genus UBA9980. Next base: position 11,166 of record MWBZ01000002.1, on the reverse strand, counting down.
GCGCCGTGGAAATGGAAGACGACGAAATAATAATAACCCGTTCCATCGCCGCCGATTCCAAAACCAAAAACAGCGTCAACGGCGTTAAAGCCCCTGCGGCGCTTCTTAATAAAATAGGCAGGGCGGTAATCGAAATATCCGGCCAGAACGACGAACTGCTCCTGCTGGAGCCGAAGGCCCAATTCGAGCTTTCAGACCGCTACTGCGGCGCGGAGCTCGCCGAAGCCAAAGTTTCTCTCATGGCCGAATGCCGCGAATTAAAGCGGCTCATCGGCGAGCGCGAAGAGCTCAGGCGCTCCGAAAACGAACGGGAAAAGCAGATGGACCTTTATTCTTTTCAGGTAAACGAAATACAAAGCGCGGCGCTTTATGAAAACGAAGACGAGGAGCTCGCCGAGCGCGTAGATTTTTTGAAAAACGCCGAAAAAATAGCGCAGATAAAAGATGAAATCCATTCGCTGCTCGACGGAACCGACGAAATCCCCTCGCTTTCGGCTTCTTATTCCCGCCTGGGCAATTGCCTATCAAAAATAGCTCAATTCGATCATTCTTTCGAGCAGACTGCGGCCGCCGTCAACGACGCATATTATCTTCTGGACGACGTTTCAGACGCCGTCGCCGGGCTTTCCGACCGGCTGGATTATTCGGAAGACGAACTGAACGAAAAAATAAGCCGCCTTCAAACAATTTCGCAGCTCAAGCGAAAATACGGCTCCACTATAAGCGAGATCAACGAATATCTCGAAGACTGCAAAAGCAAGCTCGCCCAGCTCGAAAATTTCGAGGAAAATTACGCGGCGATCAACTCGAAGATAGAAGAAAGATACCGCCGCTACCTCGCTATCGCCGAAAGCATATCCGAAACGAGAAACCGCAACAAGGAAAAAATCGAATCGGCCATAAACGGAGAGCTCGCCACGCTGGACATGAAAAACGCCAGTTTCAGGCTGAATATAAATAAAATCGAAAATTTCGACGAATCCAAAGCCGGTCCGAACGGCCTTGAAACCGTCGAATTTTATATACGCACGAACCCCGGCACTCCTTACGGCCCCATAGCCAGGATCGCTTCCGGCGGCGAAATGTCGCGTATAATGCTCGCGGTCAAAAATATTTTATCCGCGTACTCGAGCGTTCCGACCGTTATATTCGATGAAATAGACACCGGAATAGGCGGCTTCACGCTGAACGCGGTCGGCGAAAAACTCCGTTCCATAGCATCCGCCAAGCAGGTAATCTGCGTCACCCACTCTCCCATAATCGCCTCTTTTGCGGCGCATCATTATCTGGTAAAAAAAGAGATCGTCAACGGCGAAAAAACGCGGATCAGCTTCGAAAAACTTTCAGAAGACCAAATCGAAAGCGAAATCGCGAGAATGCTCGGCAACGATTCGGAAATAGGCGTTTCACACGCCCGGGAGCTTATCGGCAAAAACAAGCGATGAAAAAAATATACGGCGGCCACGCCGCGAACGACACAGGCATAAGCGCCAGACGCGAAGGCGGCGATCTCGTAATAGAAACCTCGATGCAGGGGCGGTTCGCGGGCGGCGTTAAAGAACTCATAGAAAGCATTTTCGCCGGCGCGCCCGATAAAATAATCGAAAAAGCGCGAAGGCTGTCCGGCTTAAGGCCGGCCGAAGCCGCATCAGCACTTCCCCCCAAAATATCTCTGGCAGGCTTTTTCGAAAGCCGCGATACCGGTATTTATAATGATGCCGAAAGCGCGAAGGCGCACGGGAGCGTCAGGCTCGTTTTCGAATACGAAGACGATTTCATAGCCGTATTGAACAAACCTGCGGGAATTAAAATACACCCCGACCGCGAAGGGGACGCCGATAACCTCTGCGCGGCCCTCGACGCTCATTTTCACGCTTCGTCCGAACGGTCCGCCAGGGCATATCCCATTCACCGCCTCGACATAGGCACCTCGGGGCTTATCGTCTTCGCCAAAGACAGCGTCACATGCGCCATTCTTGACCGCGCCCTGTTCGAAAACAGGATAGAACGCCGATACACCGCGGCGATCGACGGCCTGCTCAAAAAGCGCGAAGGCGAAATCAATTTAGCGATAGGCCGCGACAGGCACGTTTCAAATAAATACAGGGTTTCCCCGTCGGGAAAGCCCGCCGTCACCCGCTATAAATTATTATGCGCCGACTCCCGGCGCGGAATCAGCCTCGTAGAGGCCGTCCTTGAAACGGGGCGCACGCATCAGATAAGAGTGCATTTTTCGCATATCGGCCATCCGCTCTGCGGCGACTCGCTTTACGGTTCTCGCAAAAGCCCCTCGATCGGCAGGGAGTTTCTGCTGCACTCTTCGTATGTGAAATTCACTCATCCGTACAATAAAAAGACGGTCGAGCTGAGCTCGGCCGCCGATTTTATGGACCCTCGATACCCTATAAAATAATGGTTCTTTTTCATATCGTATGGGTAAAATATTTTAATTTAAGTTAAGAATTCAAAGTGGAAAGTTGAGAACTAAAGGACTTTTGGAAATTTCGATAAGTCTTTTTTTAATATTTTATATATAAAGCTCGCGGGGCGAGCCCCAGCCTTAACTATTCACTATCCACTCTACACTATTCACTGATAAACTTACCCACATGAAATGAATAAGAGCCAATATTTTTTTACTACTAGGCCTTTTCGTTTTCTTCCTGTTCGCGGTACTGCAGCTCGTAAAGCTTGTAATACATCCCGCGCATCTTCAAAAGCTCTTCATGGCTGCCCGTTTCTTTAACGCGGCCTTTATCCAGAACTATTATCCTGTCTACGTTTTTAATGGTGGAAAGCCTGTGGGCAATAATTATGGAGGTGCGCCCCTTGAGCACTTTTTTCATGGCGTCGCGTATTAAAAATTCCGTTTCGGTGTCCACCGACGAAGTGGCCTCGTCCATAATTATTATGCCCGGATTGAACGCTATGGCCCTTGCCAGTGCCAGCAGCTGGCGCTGGCCTACCGAAAGCGTCACGCCGCGTTCGCCGACCGGCTGGTTGTATTTCTGCGGAAGCTTTTCGATGAATTTTTCGGCGTTCACGTAGCGCGCGGCCGCCCTGACCTGCTCGTATGTGAGCTCGGGGTTGTTCATCCGGATATTCTTATCCACGCTGGCCGAAAAAAGAAAAACGTCCTGCTGCATGATGGCTATGTGCGAACGAAGCGACCCGAGATCGATCGTCTTTATATCCACGCCGTCAACCGTTATCGAGCCGGATTTTATGTCGTAAAAGCGCGCCAGAAGATTTATAATGGTGGTTTTGCCGGAACCGGTCCTTCCGACTATGGCGACGGACTCGCCGGCTTTGACTTCGAACGAAACGCCGTGCAGTATTTCGTCGTTAGCATTATATTCGAAATATACGTTATCGAATTTTATATCGCCGCGGAATCCCTTTATGCAAACAGGCGCCGGAGGGTTGGCTATGGCCGGCGGAGTGTCGAGAAGCGAAAAGGTCTTTTCGCACGAGGCCATGGCCATCTGAAATATATTGTATTTTTCAGCGATATCGCGGATGGGTTTGAAAAAGCGGTTTATATACTGAGTGAAGGCCACCAGCACGCCGAATCCTATGGTGCCGTTCATGACTTCCATCCCGCCGAAGTAGATTACCGCGGCGATCGCCATGGCATTGATCAATTCGATAGAAGGGAAAAACATGGCGTTTTGCTTGATGGATTTTATGAACGTATCGCGGTTTTTAGCGTTTATGGAATCGAATTTATTAAAATTGGCTTCTTCGCGGGTAAAATTCTGCACTTCGCTCATCCCGGAGACGTTTTCCTGAAAGTAGGCGTTGAGCGCCGCCTGATTAACGCGGGCCTGGCGGTACGCGTCGCGGGCATACCTGCGGTAGATTAAAGTGATAAGGCACAGCACCGGAAGTATCGAAAGCGTTATCAGGCCGAGTTTAAGATCTAAAAATAACAGCATCAGCGCGATGCCGCCGAGCGAGAAAAAGTCGCCGACTATGGTTACGAAGCCCGCGCTGAGAAGGTCGTTCAATGTTTCTATATCGCCCACCACGCGCGTTATAAGCCGTCCTACGGGGTTTTTATCGTAAAAAGAAAAGGAAAGCGTCTGCATGTGAGTGAAAAGTTCGGTGCGAAGATCGTACATGGCGTGCTGCGCCATAAGATTGATCGTGTATGTGTGCAGGAACTGGAATAAAAAATGGGTTATAAGGACCGCCTGATAGAAGAATATTATCTTGTAAATTTCTCCGGCGCGGTTTTTGGCTATATAATCGTCGATGGCTATTTTGGTGATGTAAGGCGGAAGCAGGTCCAGGAAAGTTACTATAAAAAGGAAAAGCACGGCCAGCATCATGTAGCGCATATAAGGCTTCACGAAAGAAAAAAGCCGCCTTACCAGCTTTGCGTCGTATGCCTTTCCGGTTATTAATTCGTCTTTAAACTGACTCATCGGCCACCTGCATGTTTTCTATCTCGAATTTAAGCTTCTGCTTCTGGTAGGTTTTCGCGTAAATGCCGTCGCCGGCGATAAGGCTCTGGTGCGTGCCGCGCTCGACGATCTCGCCGTTATCCACCACGATTATTTCGTCCGCGTTCATAATCGATGAAATCCTGTGCGAAACTATAATAGCGGTGGAATCTTTCATGAATTTCTCCAGGCCTTCGATAATGGCTTCTTCGGTGCGGTTATCCACGGCCGAAAGCGTATCGTCGAAGATCAATATATTGGGATTTTTTAATAAAGCCCGCGAAATGGCCAATCTCTGCTTCTGCCCTCCTGAAACGGTTATGCCGCGCTCGCCGAGAAGTGTTTCGTACTTTTCCGAAAAATCTTCGATATCCTCTACTATCCTGGATATCGAGCAAAATTCGCGTATGCGCTCTTGCGAAGCCGCCGGATCGCCGAATTTGAGGTTTTCGGCAATGGTGTCGGAAAACAGAAAAGGCTCCTGGCGTATATAGCCGATAGACCGGCGCAGGAGCGAAACTGGAATTTTTTTTACGTTTACCGAGTCTATAAGCACTTCGCCTTCGGCGGCCTCGAGAAATCTCGGAATGAGATTGCATATCGTGCTTTTTCCGGACCCGAGCGGCCCGGTAATAGCCAGGATGCGGCCGGCCGGGACTTTGAAAGAAACGTTTTTCAAGGCCGGAACTTTTTTTCCGGGAAAAGTGAAAGACACGTTTTTAAACTCTATATCTCCGCGCAGAGGCGGAATAGAAGTATCGGTTTCTTCGCCGTCGGATATTTCGGGGACCGCTTCGAGTATTTCGTTTATACGCCCCATGGAAGCGATTCCGCGTTTATAAATATTCACGAGCCAGCCCAGGCCGAAAAGCGGCCATGCGAGAAGCATAAGATAGCCCGAAAGCGCCACGAGCTCGCCGAGGGAATTGGTTTTATTAATGACGCCCATGCCGCCGAAATAAAGCAAAACGTTCATGGAAGTGCCCGAAATGAAAAATATTATCGGCTCTTCTATTCCGTTGACTTTAGCCATGAGCACGTTGTATTTCACGTAATCTTTGGCCATTTTCGAAAATCTTCGTATCTCGTTTTCTTCCTGGCGGAAAGCCTGTATGGTCCTGATTCCGGTAATGTTTTCCTGTACGCGCGTGGTGAGCTCGGCTAATTTCTGCTGCATGCGTTCGTAAGTGCGCTCTATGAGATCGCCCACGAAATAAATAACGATAGTCAAAAGCGGCATCGGCATCAGGCAATAGAGCGTAAGCTTCCAGTCGATGTAGATCATGAGCGAAAGGCTTATAGATATGAGCGTTATGGTATCTATAAATATAAGGGCGCCGGGGCCTACCAGGTCGCGAACGGCGTTGAGGTCGTTCGTGCCGCGGGAAATTATGTCCCCCGTTTGATTTTTAAAATAAAATGAAGGTTCGAGTTTTAAAAGATGCGAAAAGTAATCGTTTCTGAGATGATATTCGATTTTGCGCGCTACGCCGAAAAGGTTCACGCGCCAGACATACCTGAAAGCTCCCTGAAACACGGCCGCAAATACAATAAGCAGCGAGTAATTGAAAACCACCGCAAGGGTCTTTTCGGCGCCAGCGGTTTTATAGGCCGGAATCGCGTCTATGGCGTCTTTTATAATCCACGGTATCGCCAGGCCGAAACAGTCCGTTACGACAAGCGAAAGGGCGCCTATTAAAATCTCTTTGCGGTAATTGATTAAATGCCTGTGTATGGGCTTGAATTTATTTAAAAACATCGCTGAAATTATAACACAAGCGAGGGCGCCAGTCAATCAAAATTATGCGGGACCTTAGCCTAAGGCCATAATCAATCCGAATATAACGCCGAAAACGACCGATATATAAGGATTGCACGTCATGGCTCAGCCGCCTCCGGTCTGAACGGAAAGAACGTTCATAAGATAGCCGATAGCGCCGCCGGCAGCCATGGCGAGAAGCACTTTATAGTTCATATTCCACCGCCTTTCCGGCCGCATAGCGGCGGCCGATTAATATAAGTTTTTTATATTTAAGTAATAAATATTATTCTAATATACAATATTCATTTTACTACATTTCAATCGTTTTGTCAATACGGACGGAAGTTATTTTCAGGCCGCGCCGTTTTACAACGAAAAACAGCCCTAAAAACAAAAACGCCGGCGAAGAAAGCCGGGCGTTTTTATTTTTTATTACGGTAGTTTTTTATTTGCTAAATCTTCATCAATTATAGCGCTGAACTGCTTCCGAACCTTCATATATCAAAAACAGAGACGGGAAAACCTGATAATTGCCGTTTCTATCTTTGAACACCTTATCGTTGATATCGAAATTCAATTTTACGCTCGCGCGGTTCGACGATTCCAGAGAAAACTGAGTGAGATTGGCGTCGTTCGTCGAAAGATAAACGGTCTGATCGAGCGCGATTCTTTGCTTTTCGCCTTCGTTTAATATCCTCATGTAATTGATGTTGAATTTCATGCGGTTATATGCGCCTACGGGAACGTCAGAAGCCATTGCGACTACTTCGCCGTCTTTAATTAAATTAAGCAAATTGATTTCCTTTGGCTCGGTAAAAAGAACGTATTCCTTGCCGTCGGTGGAATAGATCGACATATCGGAAATGCTTACGTAAACGTCGTCAGGCCTTATTTTAATCAAAGTGCCCGAAGCCGTGGTATTATTAGTCGTAGAAGTAGTTTCGGTGATTGTGGTTCCGCTCGCGCGGCCGGGAGCGTTTGATTTGGGGCTGTGAAGGCCGCCGGCGATCGAACTGGTGTTTATCATTTTCACCACGATCGAAGCGTCGTTAGGCACTAAATTCGAAAAGCCGTAAGGCGTTCCATAGGAATTGCCGCATCCGACGCTTGCGAGCATCAAAGCGCCGCCGATAAGCAGTAAAGCCGCAACGCTGAAAACATAAGTTTTAGAGCTCTGGTACATATTATCCTCCGATTATATATAATAAATTTAAAATACAGGGTAATGAAAATCGTATTTCAACTTTACTAAAATATCGGATTAACTTTGAAAAGATATAGCGGATTTAATAAAAAAAAGATAAATTTATGGCCTTAATAAACACGCGGGCCGCACTCGTTAAAGGCGGACCGCGTATTATAGTTTCCCTCGTTCAGCGGGGGTTATTATTTTTTTATTTCTTCGCGAAACCTTAGTTACCGGTAACCGGCGCGGGCGTTTTAGCGTCGCTTTTTACGAGAGTGGCTATAAAAGCCTCGAAAATGGAATTAACAAAATCTCCCGTTTCTTTTTCAGCCTTCGCAAGTTCGAAAGAGATGAACACGCTTTTTTCTTTCTGCTCGATTTTCATGGTTTGCTGAAGTTTCAGCATCAGCACCAGGCCGCTTTTTATAAAATTGAAACGCTCGGACGCGACTTTAGCTTTATCTATAACGCCCTCGGTCATTCTTTTAGCGTTATATGAAATCTGTTTGAACCCGTTGTCCATGAATTCTTTTGCGCTTACGGCGCCCCTGGCCGCGTCATCTTTGGTTTTATATATATACTTAAAAAGCAGGTCCGAACCGGAAGCGGCCGCCACGAAGCCTTCGAGCCCTGAAAAAACGGCCTGTTCCTTATTTATTTTAGCTATTGAAGTGGCGAGATCCGATAAAGCGGCGGGCAGTTTAACCGTAAGCGCGAAGTTTTTGCCGTTTACTTCGGCCGCGTTTATTTCTCTTTTAAAAAACTCGTCGTTTTCCACGTTATTTTTTTCTTTAGCCGCAATCAGAGAGTTTATGGATTTTATTTCGGACAAATTTCCGTAAACCAGAAATTTTTCCGAAGGCATCGCCAGATAAACGTCTTCGTCGAGCTTGAACATTTTTATATTTTCAAGCGTTTCGGATTTAAGGCCGCCGGCCGTCATTTTGCTTTCTATTTCGGATATTTTAAAATAACCCTCGAATATAAAAGCGCCTTCGGGATTTTTGCCCGCTTTATAATTGGCGATATTCGTTAAAACCGCCGTAAAAGAATTAATGTCCTTTAAAATATCTATGGAAGCGAGATTTTTTATTTTTTCTATCTGGTCTTTAAACTGAGAAGCGATATTATTTTTTTCAGCAAAAGCCCTGAAAGTTTTTATATCGAAGTACATAAGCGCTTCGGAATTAGCAGGGCAGAGTTTGAACGAATCCGGCGCCGCGTGCGCGCCCGATAAATTAAAGGCCGCCAACAGGTAAAATAAAATCGTTAAAACGCTTAATAGTTTAGGTTTTTGCATTTTTATCCCCTTTACTGAATTTTTTTTACATTCTATCATATTTTAACTTTATTATCAACTTTTACTTATTTTTTCTGCCTGCCTGCAAAAATTTTTGAAATTTGATTTTTATCCTTTTCTTTGTTAAAATATAATTACAGGTAATATAAGAACCGCGGGCGAGGCAAAAAAGCGAGGTCGGCATATGAGCAAGAAAAAAACGGCGCTGATGCTATTTTTATTATCGATCGTTTTTGCCGTGATTACGCTTGGGGAGGATATTATGCATCTTTCAAAATCGTATCAGGCTCTAAGGCAGGAAATGGTGGAAACCCAGATAAAAGGGCGCGGAATAACCAGCGCGCGGGTGCTCGACGCCATGCTCCGGGTAGAGCGCCACAGGTTCGTGCCGGAAATAATGAAACCGCTCAGTTACGGCGACAGACCGCTTCCGATCGGCGAAGGTCAGACTATTTCACAACCTTATATAGTCGCTCTGATGACCGATCTTATTATAAGCTCGTCTATCAGCGGCGAAACCGGGCTCAAAAGCGGGCCCGCCGCGGCGGCGAAACGGCTCAAGGTCCTCGAAATCGGCACCGGTTCAGGCTATCAGGCCGCCATCCTCGCGGAAATAGCCTCGGAAGTATATACGGTAGAAATCGTCGAAACGCTCGGCAAACGCGCGCAAAAGCTTCTCGAAGAGCTCGGATATAAAAATGTTTTCGTGAAAATAGGCGACGGATATAAGGGCTGGCCGGAAAAAGCCCCGTTCGACAGGATAATAGTGACCTGCGCCCCCGAAGAAATTCCCGAAGCGCTTTTAAGCCAGCTCGCGCCCGACGGCGGCCGTATGATAATTCCGGTAGGAGAAGCCGGAGCTACTCAACAGCTCGTCCTGGTCAAGCGCGACGGCAAAAAATTTATACGCGATTTCATAACGTACGTAATGTTCGTGCCGATGGTCGGCGAAAAAGACTATATTAAATAAAAGCAGGGGCAAGGCCGCCTGCGCCTATTTAGCTGGCGCGGCAGGCTCTTTTTTTGACGAAGGCGGCGCGAGTTTCTGGCGGATGTCGCTATCGAGCTTGCGGGCCATTGAAGACATGAATGCGTCGCCGGAATTTATGACGGCGCGCAGAAGTAAAAGCGCCTCGGCCGGCTTTCTGTCGAAATATTTGCCGAGGGCCTTGTTATAAAGAAGCCCCGGATCGTTGCCGCAGGAGGTTATCCCCAGCTCCACTATAACGTCGAGCTGGGCGTAATTTTTTTTGACGTTCAGGTAAATATTGGAAAGGTTCATATACGAAGGCAGGTGCTTATTATTGACGCTGACGGCCTTCTGATAACTTTCTATGGCCCGGTCGAATTCTTCGCGTTCTTCATAAATAAGTCCCAGATAATAATGCGCGGCGTCGGAATCGCCGTAAAGCGAGATCATCTTCTCGAATGTATTCTTCGCGTTATCTGAATAGCCGAGATTATACTCCACCATTCCCAGCTTTTCGTAAAGCCCTTTAGCCTGCTGAGGCTGCGCCGATTTTATGGCTGTTTTAATGATTTCGTCGAGGCCCTGGTATATCTGCATGCCGAAGAGAAGATTGATATACGAAATCCGGCAGTTCAGATTTTCCGGCTCTAAATTCAGGGAAGTTTTATAGTATTTAAGCGCTTCGAGGCTTCTGCCCGCGTCTTTAAGTGCTTCGGCGCATTCGAAATTAGCCCTGGCGAGCTGCGGATCGAATTCAAGGGCTTTTTCGGCCGCCGCGATGGCTTCGTCATACTTTTTCATTGAGCGGAAGGCTTTTGAAAGCCCTATATAAGTTATATAATGCGAAGGGTTCAATTCGAGGCATCGGTTGTAAGACTCTACGGCGGCGGCGTATTCTCCGAGCGCCGCCCTGGAGTTGGCGATGCCGAAGTACGCGTAATATTTTGATTCGGGGGCTTTAACGCAATAATCCAGGGCTTTGTTATAATTAGCCAGAGCTGAGGTAAAATCGCCCTCGTAATAAAAACAATCGCCGAGCCCCATAGCAGCTTCGGGGCAATCGCTTTCGAGCGTCGCCGCTATTGAAAACGCGGCTTTCGCTTCGGCCGCGCGGTTAAAATTTTTAAGTTCGATCTGGCCTTTTAAAATGCAGGCCATGGTAGAAGACGAATTTTCAGACTGCCACGCGGCTATAACGCTCAGCGAATCTTCAAAAGCGCCTTTATTAATCAAGCCTCTGACTTTTTTAGAATATATGAGCTCTATAAACCCGTTTTGGACATGATCGTACACTCCGCCGGTTTTGAGCGACCTCAGCGCGTCGAGCGCCGAATCGTATTTTGCCGCCTCTATCAGGCCGCCGATAATGGCGTAAACGTCTTTTGCGGCGCCCTGCGAAGCCGGCGTTCCGGTTTGCGAAGGCGCGGCAGCTTTGCCGGCCGCCATATAATATAAAATATTTACGAAAACGGCTGCAGCGAAAAGAACGCTCATGCCTGC
>MWBZ01000001.1 GCA_002069765.1 bacterium ADurb.Bin243 | reverse complement strand
GGTTCTACGTTTCTGAGGGCCATATAATTAAAGCTGTCCTTTTCGCCGTCGTAAATGGTAATGGCGATGGAGCTGTATTTGATGATATCCTTGAGGGTATCGCAAACAAGCTCCAGCAGGTTTTTTAAATCGAATTTTATAGATATGGCTTCGGAGAATTTAGTGAGAATGGAAATAATATCATCAAGCGATGATTTAAGATCCGTATTGATTTTTTTTAGAATCTGTATTTTTTGTGTGTCGTTTACTTGCTCTAAGTCAAGGTTTTCAAATTCTTGAACCGCCATGTTAAATTTACCGCCATATTGATATTATAAGCTTGCCGTTTAGGTTGTTTTGGCGAATTCCATAAATGTATCCGCTTTTTTGACTTCTTCGTGCAGCTCTTCGTATAATTTCGTGAGGTCCGTGGGTTGAAGCTTTAGCTGGTCCCAGGCAGTTTTCTGGAGCTGCGGCACCAGCGTATCGCCGCTGTTGCCTATTTTTTGTATCTTGCAGAAAACGTCCGATGCGTGCACTAAAGCCACTACCAGCTGATTGTTTTCGCAGACCGCCGGATTGTGGTGCGAGGTTATGCAGTCTATTATAGTGGACGGCAGACCCCATTTTTTAGCTACGATGCGGCCGATTTCAGCGTGGTTCATATCGTTGAGACGCTTTTCGGCGTTGACGAAAAGAAGATTTTCGTCTTTAGCCAGTTTTATTACCGCGTTGAACTCTTCGTGAAAATACTGGTCAAGGATTATTTTGCCTATATCGTGAAGAAGGCCGCAAATAAAGGCCTCTTCGGGGTTTTTATAGCGCAGTTTTTTTGCCAGCAGCTTGGTGCAGGAGCCGACCGCGATGGAATGCTGCCAGAAAGCCACCCTGTCGAATTCGACGGCGTCTTTCGAGCCCTTGCTTTTGAAGATATCGAACACGGAAATGCCCATGGCGATATTTTTAACGTCTTCAAAGCCGAGGATCATTATCGCGTGAGTAATCGTGGTAATCTGCTTGGGAAATCCGTAGTAAGCCGAGTTGACGATCTTGAGTATTTTGACCGTCAGGGCGGGGTCGAGCGAAACGACTTTACTGATTTCGACCGCCGCGGTTTTCGGATTTTCAACAAGCTGCATTATCCGAGTTACTACTATCGGCAACGTAGGCAGTGTTTCTATTTTTTGAAGTAATTTTTCTGATACAGGCATATCAATCACCAAAATAAGTATCGCACTATTTATATAAACAATGCAATACTTATTTTAAATTGTGACTTTTCTGAAGGTTTATTTTATATTGCTTTTGCACTGCTCTATTTTTTCGTTGACATATACGCATTCCGGCGTTTCTTCATCAAAGAACTTTTCGGCTTCTACGAAATATTTAAGGGCTACCGCGAATTTATTTTTATTAAAATGCCCTTCGGCGCGTTTAATGTATAAGTTGCCGAGGCGTTTTTTCGCTTCTTTGAATCCGTCTTCGTATTTGTTCTGGTGAACGGGGTAAAACGGATCCGAATCGGTGTATGAATAATTAAAAAACAGGTTCAGAAGCTCTTTGTAATCTTCCATGGCTTCGTCCCATTCCTGTTTGGATATGAAATCTTCTTCCTGGGCCGATTCGTTCGCGCCTTTTTTCTTGTGCGCGTCGTATATTAATTTATCGATTTGCTGTTTCGTTTTATTTTCGTCGTCGATTATTTCGCGAGCTTCGTTAAGCTCCGTGAGAGCTTCTTCGTACATTTCGGTTTCGATGAAATTTTTAGCCCTTTCAATATAAGGCGCGACGATTTTAGCTTCGCATTCGTTAAGTTTGGCATGGGCAGTCTTTTTCAGTTCGTCTTCCGATTCCTGATAATATTTTAAAATTTTGAGCGCTTCGCGATACTCTACCATGGCTTCGTTGTATGAGCCTTCGTTGAAAAATTCGTCGCCGCGCTTGATAAGCGGTTCAGCCTGGGAATCCGACATTTTTTGAAACATTTTTATTCTCGAGTGGTCGAGTTCGCGGTGGATTTCTTCGTAATTAGCGGCGGATTTGTCGCTTAATTCAAGCGCCACTTCGAGCAGTTCGACCGCTTTTTCAAAGTTGCCGGCCTGCTGGTAGCTTTTAGACATTTCAAGATGCGAAAGCGCGAGATTTTTTTTGCATTCCGCGACTTTTTTTTCGATAATTTCCATTTTATCTTTATCGGTTTCCGGCGTCAGTTCTTCGGCTTTTTCATATTCTATTTTAGCTTCGCCGAAACGGCCCTCGTTGAAATAAATATCGCCCTGCTTTAAATATTCTCCAGCCGATAATCCCAGCATAGTTGCAAATATAGACATTCTTTATTCCTCCCCGGATTTTTTATTATGTTTTTTGATTTTTATAATTGCCGGCCGTTTTTTCGCTCAGGCTATATCAATGAAGCCGCCTTGATTTTGCGCGTAGTCTGGCCCGGTAGTCGTTTAGAAGCTTTATCATGTCCCGGCATCGGGCATTCTTTTGAACTGCGTGAGCTTTTTTAAAATATTCTCCGGCCTGCTCGTAGCAGAATAAATGAAACGCCGCTATTCCCATGCCCATGTTGGCCTCGAAGTCGCCGGAATCGACGCTTAGATATCTGCCGCAAACCGATTCGAGTTCGCGCCATTTTTCAAGCTCGTAATTAATTATGCCAAGATTTATGTACGGCCATTTATAATGAGGGTCGCGGTTTATGGAACTTCTGAAAAGCTCCCTGGCGCCCTCGTAATCGCCTTCGTACATCAGGACGACGCCGTACAGGTTCAACGCTTCTTTAGAAAACTGAGAATATTTTAACACATTGTTTAAATAAAATAAAGCTTTTATTATATCTTTTTTTTCAAATGACTCTGCAGCGCGGTCATAATTATCCGTTACTTTCGGCCCGGCGTTACAATCGGGATAAAATCTGTCGTAAAAGTAGTTTTCCGTTTTTTTCAGGTCGATTGAGACGGCGCCCGCCAGAGCGCATTCGAACGCGCAAAAAAATACGCATAGGATGGTTACACAGTAAAACGCCGCGCGCGGAAAAAGAAATAAAGCTTTATTCGAATATGATTTATTGTTATTAATCGCTATCACCCGCCCTTTTTTTCATGACATCTATCCTTTTAAGCGCTTCACGGGCCGAAACGGCGGCGCGCGAAGTTGAATCGAGCCCGATGATATTAAGGTACTGTGTCCGCGCCTCTTCGAATTTATTCATTTTAACGTAAATATATGCCAGAGTGGAATATGCGTGTTTTAAAGCGGCCGATTCGCGCGAGTCTTTTGACGAGCTCAAAATGGAAATGTATTTTTGCAGATAGCCCGATGCGCGCTCCGGTTTTTCGAGCTGGTTATAACATAGCGCAAGATACCAGAATGATCTTGCTTCGTCTGGATTTTCGGCCAGGAGCTGCTCGAAGAACGAAATGCATTTCAGATAATTTTTAGCGTTAAATTCGCTTATGCCTTTTTCTATATCGATCTTCTTCTGCGGCGCGGCCGTTTTTGAATAAACCGACACCGGCCCCGGGGCGGTTTTGATTTCTGCTGCGCTATCGTGAAGCTTTTCGGAGGTTTCCGCCTGGAAAGGTTTGGAACCTTCCAGTTTAAACGGCTCTCCCGAGCTTTCGAGAGCTACGCGGGCGTAAGCCTTTGCCGCCATTTCATGGTTTCCGGTTTTAGTGTGGCATTCGCCTATCAAAAAAAACAGCTGCATGAGACGCTCTTTATCCGTGGTGTTTTTTAAAAGCGATTCATAATATCTGAGGGCCAGAAAATACTGCGAGTCGCAGAATAAAAGATCGGCCAGGTTATCTTTGATTTCGTAAATAAAAGCAGGATCTTTTGCATATATAAGAGCGGCTGAATAAAACCTTATCGCCGCTTTTATGTCGCCTTCGGCAAGATAGCAGCCCGCCATCATATAAAAGGCGTTAGGATACCACAGAGAATTTTTGTATTTGAGAATAAGTTTTTGATAACACCATTTCGCTTTATCGTAGTTTTTGAATTCGTGAAACTTCAGCCCGTCGCGGTAAAGCTTTAAATCTTCATCGGCGTAGCCGACCGGCTCGTATTGCTTTCCGCCGCTTATATAAGAATCTATATCCAGCGAGCCGAAGTTGAACGCCTCCGGCGAGTTGAGAGTATCCAGGCTGACGCTTGAACCGGCGGCCGCAGAATTTGGCGAAGAACCGCCCTGGCGGGTTCCGTCTTTTTTTTCGAGCGTCATGTCGCGCGCTTCTTCCGACCGGCGCGTCGAATATGAAGGAGGCTTTTCGCCGGAAGCGTCAGCGCTGTTATATTTAAGAAATGCCCGCGCTTCGTCTGCCCAGAAAGAGTCGGGATAAGAGTTTATCAATTTACGGTAATACTTTATGGCTTCGCCCGACACGCCGTTTTTTTTGTATAAATCGGCGACGCTATGGATCGCTTCGGCGCAAAGCGTTGAAGACGGGCATTTTTCGGCCAGATAAAGATAGTTTTCTATCGCTTCGTCGTTTCTGCCGAGCTTTTTAAAAGACTCGCCGCATAAATAAATAGACATGTCGTAATAAAAAGAAGCGGGCCGCTTTTCTTTGATATACTTAAAATATTCTATAGCTTTTGAATAATCTGAATTTTCGTAAAAAGAAATCCCTTTTTTATAGATGAAAACGTCGTCGGCGATTATTTCCGAGCCGGCGTATTCGTCCTGCTGGATTTTTTTCGCGGCCGCTTTTTTCTTCTTTTTCGCCGCATGGCAATAGTCCGCGTTAAAACAAAACAGGCAGACCGCTCCGAATAAAAATGCGCATAAAAATACCGCGATTATAGCGCGGCTCCGGACCAGTTTTTTAGATGCGTATGTTTCAGGCGCCATGCTCGTTAAAGTCGTCACGATAAGATAACGTCGGGTAAATCGAGGTATTTTTCGTCGATGTGAAGGGGCTTTTGAGGAGTGTTGGGACTCGCACCGGTTTTAAACATTTCGTAGGCGGGTTTCAGGTCGCGCTTGACGGCCGGAAGCGCAAAAAGCGGCAGGGCGTGCCTGAAGCGCATAACGCTAATGCGGTGGTTGTCTATGGACGGGTTGAATACTGCTTTATTCTGGTCCCTTAAATACTTTACGAACTCGCCGCGGCATTCTTCGGTGATGGAAACGACCGCTATTTCATCTATTTGCGTGCCGGACGGCATTTCAACGGTGGAGTACGACCACAGAGGGGCCGCGGAACGCATAAGGTCGTCTATGACGTCCGGCGCGCTGCCGTCTTCGGTTATCAGCCGCATTATCGAAAGCTCGTCGATAGGCGAAAAGAAGCTGCGGCAGTAATCGAATAATTGCGACATGAGCTCTTCTTTTTTAGATAAATTCCATGAGTTTACCGGACCTGAAATTTCGGCCAGGAACCTAGAGATAACTTCGTCGATATTCTGCGGGCAGTATTTTTCGTATATTTTTTTTATGTCGGCCGCGCCGCTTTTTATTTGCTTTTCGGTGATCGCCGCGGCTTCGGCGCGGGGGTTTAACAATTTAAATGCTCTTGTTTCGAACTCTTTTTCGCAGGATATTAAGAAATTTTTTATCTGCAGGACTTTTTTGTCCGCTATTTCGTCGATGCGCGAGCATACGCGGCCGTAAAATGCCACGGCAAGCTCGCGGATGTAAATTTCTATATCGAAATTAATTTCTTTGGCCATTTCATAAATAAGGTCGTCGCGGGTTTCGGTGATTTTTGACCGGTAAATCAGATATGAAAAAAACGAACCCATGAGCTCCGTTAATTTATTGACTTTTATGGCTATCATCAGCTGCTTTTTCTGGTCGCGGATTTTTTGCGCCTCGCTCGAAAGCATATCGGAATAAGCTTTTAGCGCTATGGAAAGCGAGCTGAGATATTGCTCGGCGTAGCCGGCGCCGAAATTTCTTTCGGCGAGAATATTTTCGATTTCTTTATCGAGGCTCCTTATAACCGACGCGGTTAGATTTTCGAGGTTGCGGTCCATCAGCTTATATTTTTCGGGCATATAGACGTTTTTAGTTTCGCTGTACCACTTTTGAATTTCGGGAAGCATTTTATCGGTGGATACCGAGTCGAAATCAGCCGGATTTTTGATTATTTTTATGGGCGCACGGCCGTCGAAACGCATATATGTTATAACGTCGTCGGTCACTTCTTCGTTGAGCTTGTTCAGCCTTATAAATTCGGTGACGTTGTTTTTAACGGTCTTTTTATCGCACGGTTTTATGAATTTCGAGCTGAATTCTTCCGCGAGGATTGCCGCGCATGAATTTTTGACCCTGGCGCCGTCGAAAAAGACGCTGGAAAGGCCAAAACTGGAATAGGCCGAGGCCTTTTCGCATATTTTATTGCCGAGCTTGTATTTGACGTTGTCTATTACGCTGCGGTGGCGCTTTCCGGCGACGCTCATGAAATCGTAAAAAGCCACGGTGGCGGCCACTTCGTTTAGTCCGGCGGCGCTTTCGATGTGCAGCGAAGACTCGGTCCACGAATCTATCAGGTAGCACCTGTCGAACGGCCTAGTCTTGAAAGTTTTCGGCTCGTACTGAGGACCCAGGTTCAGATGGAAGCTCTGCGAGCTCATCAGGTGGTCGAGCTCTTTGAGGGCGGCGTAGGCGTTGGCGTCTATGCTCGACTGCTGCTCGATCTGGAACACCGAAGGCATTACGCAGCATGCGTTGACTTCGCAGTTTTCTATAAAGTTCTGCGTTATATAGCCCATGTCGAGAAACATGCCCGAGCCCGAGCCGCCGCAGAGGGATGTCATTATATAGACCGAAAGTCCGTCCTGCACGTCGTAACCGCGCTCGCTGGCGGCCGTCTTGTTTTTGATAGATGAAACTTCTTTTTTAACGCGGTTTATCGCGTCTATGACCTGGGATATATTCCAGTAAAGCGCGAGCCTGCCGATCGTTCTGATCTGGTTTGCGCCATTGGAAATGTCTTTTAATTCGAGGTTTTTGGGAAACCATGAAAAAATATGAGGATGCTTTTCTGCGTTTTTGATAATGCCTTCGACGTCGCGCACCGTGAGGTGGTAAAATTCGTTAGGAGTGAATGTGGATTTGATCTGGTTGTGGGCTACGGTTTCGTTTACCGCATTGGTTTTTACGCCCATTATATCCATTACGTCGGTGTCGAAGATAAGAAATTTGACGAGCGCAAAATCGCCGCCCGCCTTTTCGTTAATGAGTTTTTTCAGCTTAAGGCAGATTTCGGTTCCGGTGCCGCCGAGGCCTATTATTATAGAAGGCCTTACACAATATCTTTCACTGCGCCGGCCTTCCATCTGTTGAAATATTGTCATAACGATATACCCGGATGCTAGAAAAATAAGTTTCAATTAAAAAATAGGCACGAGCGGATTTGAACCGCTGACCCCTACCGTGTCGAGGTAGTGCTCTAGCCAGCTGAGCTACGTGCCTATAGTGATTTTATTATATATTATTTATTTTAAATTGTCAAGCATTTTCTTTTATTTTTATAATTTTCGTTTCAACCCGCTCTAATAAAAACCTATAAAGCCGCCCCGTAAAAGGCTTTGCCGCGCGGGCTAATCTTTTATTCTGGCTTTTACTTCGGAAGTGTCCTGCGCTTTTTCGGGTTCCGGCGCCGCCGGCTTAACCTGATTTTCTGCGTCGCTTACGCGGCCGGATTTCTGCGTTTCCGCCGCCGGCTTTACCGCTGAACCGCCGGAAGGAGCTAACTCTTCGATTTTTACCAGCGGAGTTTTCGGGGCTTTTGAGAGGTTTATCTTGCTTTTATCGGCCATGGCCAGTATGTTCTTATCAAGGTCGCGGGTTTTCAGGATTTCTTCGTAAATCATCATGGCCTTTTCGGGCTCCGCATCGTATTCGTGCGCCGCGGCTTTGCCCAGAAGCGCCTGGGCGCGCTGCGCGATAGTCAGTTCTTTTATTTTCAGAAGGTTTTCGAATTTTTCGACGGCTTTTTTCATGTTGTAGTTTCTTAAATATTCGTTGGCGCTCATAAATAATAGCGGTATCAGCTCGGCTTTGCCGGCGAACAGCTTTTCGGCCTCTTCGAATTTTTTATACATTTCATCTATATTTTTGAGTTTTTTCATGATTAGCGCCAGTTTGTAAAGACCGGTAAGATTTTCCGAATAGCCGGAGTAATTCGACGATAAAAGGTTAAGTATTTCTATCTCTTCAGAGGCCCTTTTTTCGTTTGAATACAGCGAAGCGAGCTCCAGGCAAGCTTTAGGAGACAGGTAATGCGCCGGATATGAAGAAATAATTTTTTTAAAAGCTTCTTCACAGTTTTTGCTTTCGCCTGAGTTTTTATATTTTTGAGCGAGGCAGTAAAGCGCCAGCGGCGATTTTTGCTCGATGGACTCCGCCGCCGCGATATCTTTGAGCTTGTCTATTCCAAGCGCGGATATTTCCTGTTCGGTGTAAATTTTAGGCGGTGCGGCTTCGGGCGTGGCGTCGGGCTGGTCGTTTTGCGCCATGCATAGCGGCGCCAAGGTGAGGGATAATGCAAAAATTGCAGCGGCAGCGGTTAATAACGGCATATAAATAAAAAAAACTCTTTTATTTTTCGACATTTAAAATACCCCCGGCTTTTATTAAAAACAAGGATATATCAAATTTGAAAAATTTACAAGAGTTTTTTTATTTTTATAGTTTTTTTAACGCGTTTAAATTAAAGAATACCCGTGCAGCTTAAATAATTTGGAAAGCCGCATTATCGGAAGTCCCACCACGTTGAAATAGCAGCCTTCTATTTCTTCCACGAAAAGCGAGGCGAGCCCCTGGATGCCGTATGCGCCCGCTTTGTCGAGCGGCTCTCCGGTGGCTATATATCTTTCTATTTCGCTTTCGGCGAGCTGCTTGAAATATACGAGCGTGCTTTCAAATGCTTTATGGATCGTTTTCTGGCCGTCCTTAAGGCTTATGACCGCGACTCCCGTTATAACCTGATTCGCGGTGCCTGAAAGCAGTTTCAACATGCGTCGGGCGTCGTCGGCGCCGGCGGGCTGCCCGAGGACTTCACCGTTTAAAACCACTATCGTATCGGCGCCTATTACTAAATATTCCATGCCCTTCTCGGCTTTTATCGAGTCCGCGACGGTTTCCGCCTTGCGCAAAGCCAGCTCGCCCGCGTAATTGCCCGGCTGCCTGTCTTTTGCAGAAATGCTTTTTTCGTCGAAATTTGAAACGGCTACTTCGAAGTCGAGATTGATGTTTTTCAGTAATTCCTGCCTTCTTGGCGATTTGGAGGCGAGTAATATCTTTACTTTAGATTTTTCATCGGTTATGGATTTGATATTTTTCATTTTCTGCGCTCATTTCTATATTTTATTTTTTTAATATAGTTTTTTCTTCCGGGGTTTTCGATTTGCGGCCGATATTTATTTCCTGCGTGGATTTTTGGCCTGCTATAAGGTTGACCTCCTGTGTTTTATCTTCGGCCGGAGATTTTTCCGGTTTCTGCTCTTCGTAGTTGAGCTCGTAAATTTCGTTGAGGCTTACGAACTTGAACCCCGCTTTTTTCAATATAGGTATCAGTTCCGCCATAAGCTTCACCGTGTTCGAGTGGATGTCGTGAAACAGCATTACGTCGCCGCTTTTTACCCGTTTTAATATTTTGTCGAGCATATAATCCACCGAATGGCCCTGGTAATCTTTTGAATCGAGCGACCACATTATTATATGGAACCCTTCGTCTTCGGCCTTTTTGATAACATATTTAGGAAGAGCGCCGTATGGCGGCCTGAAAAACCAGACTTCCCTGAACTTCGTTATTTTTTTGATAGCCTCTTCGGTGCGCGAAAGCTCTTTGTCGATTTTTTCCTGTTTGGTCCTGGTTAAAAATGGGTGCGAATAGCTGTGGTTGGCTATTTCATGGCCGTCGGCGTGCACCTTTGCCGCCACTTTCGGAAACTCGTTGATCCTGCTGCCAAGCATGAAAAACGTTGCTTTTGCGTCGTTGGCCTTGAGTATTTTGAGAAGTTTCGGAGTGTAAGTGGGGTGGGGGCCGTCATCGAATGTGAGCGCGATCATTTTGCCGTGCTTTTTGCCGCGCCTTAAAATCGTCTGGCCTTCGAATGAGGCTTCTTCGTCCGATTGTATATCCACGAAATATTCCTTTATTACATCCGGAGCCTTAGCCGTTGCGGACTGTTCGCCGCCGGTTTCTTCTTCGTCTAAATCTTCTTCTTTTTTCGCTTTTCGTTCATGGATGAGCGTCGCCTGCGAAGAAACCGCGTCCGTCTTTTCTTCTTTAACATCGCCGGAAGCGGTTTCGCCAATATAATCGAAATAATCGCCGTCGCGCAAATTCATTGTTTCAGGCGGGAATATCAAAAAACCGTAATTTTTTTTAAAAAACTGTATTCGTTTTCCTTTAGATTTGCTTCGCGAATAGGCTGAATTACGAACCGGAGCCACTATCCTTTCGTCCGAAAGCGGAATCGGCTGAAGCACGGCGTTCGCGGACGGCTTGTTGAGCTCGTTTTTCGTTTTTTCGATCATTTCGTCTATTTCCCGGCCCGGCTTCAGGCGGCGGGCCTTGAAAAGACACAGAAGAGCGTTCGCGTGCTGGCCTTTTTCCAGATGCATGCCGGCGTTGGTAACCCAGCTCTGATAATCGTATTCGAAACCGGCCCTGGGGGCCTGCGGACCTGCCTCGGCGGGAATCGGGCCCGTAAAAGCGGCCGATAGCAATGCAAGCGTTAAAAGGCTTATCATTGAATATATTTTTGCTGTTTTCATTTTGCGCACTCTCCATGTGTGTAACTTTTTAATAATATAAATCGTCAAAAAAATCCCATAAATTATAGGCAGTTTAACCGCTCCGTATTTTTTTGTAATTGCTCGCCTTCAGCCGTACGATTAAGGCATGCGTTTGAAGCGAATTAATTTTCGTTTTTTATATTATACCAAATTTATCCGAAATAATAAAGGATTGTAAAAATAAAATCAATAATTATGACGCCTTAAGCGTTCATGGCAGAAATAAATAACCCGGCGCATAGGCCCACATATCGTTTTGGCTGTCGTAGCCGATCAACGACCATTTATGGCGCGAATCGGCCGGAAGCAGAGCTGCCGGGATCAACGCGTAGTCGTTGTTTCCGCTTAAAATAGAATATTTTATCTTTTCCGAATATGTTAGCGCCTGCCAGTAAGCGTTCGCTTTTTCTCCGCCGTAGACGGTTATCTTAAAGGCGTTTATTCCGGCGGGAGCTTTCCATGAAAATTCAGGAAGCGTGGTCAGGCCGAGCGCTCCGTTAAACGGCGCGCGCCCCGTTATCGGTCGAAGCATTTTAAGCTCTACTTTTGTTACCTCATCTTTTTTTATGATAATTTTATAAGCCGATTCCTTTTTGCCGTCGTTGAAATTTACTTCGGGCGGCTGGCAAAGGCTTATGGCTTCTTCGGCATAAGCGCCGCCTACAGGTTCGTATCCGAACGACGGAGATAAATTCGAGTCCAGATCGATGAATGCGCCTATATAAAACTCGTCGCCGGCGCCGAACCCGCCCAGCTCGAACACGTTGTTTTTATAAAGCCTGAAACGCTTGAAGGGGCTCTGCATATCGCGGGTCCGTGAAAATACTATCTCGCATAGCTCTGTTTCCGAACTCGAGCCGTACTTGTTGACGACGTTGACGCTTAAAAGCGGATCGAATCTGACATTTGGATTAGCGATAAATTCCGATTCGCCGGATTTGCTGTTTATACAGCCCGCGCCGAAAAATATAAAACAAATCAAAGCGATATAAATAAACGTACTTGTTTTGCCGTAAGTGAAAAATTTTAATATATTCATAATTTATAAACTATAATGAAAAATAATCATATTATTTATCGAGAAAAAAATGATTTTAATAAGCGAATATTATATTATAAATGGTCAACGCGCCGAAGTGCCTTATGGCGTGCGGCGCGTTGACCATTTCATGTATTGCTTTAAGGCTTAAAGCAAGCCGTTAATTATTGCTTTTAATCACATCGACTTTTTTTATAAGATCGTCTGGCGTTAACGTTTTCATAAGCGGCGAGCCCGAAAACTTAACTTTGGAATAGTCTATTTTAGCCTTTTCCGTCAGGGCGGAAACATCGCCGAACTCTATGGAATCGTCCGCTTCGAGCATTACTTTATCTACCGGTGCTTTTTTGATGCTGACTTCTACGCGGCCTTCGGTAACCATTACGAGCGTTTTGTCGTCTTTGAAGCTGACTATGCCTTTAGTGCCCTTAACGCCTGCTACCGCAGTGGAAGTTTCCATTTCGAATTTGCTGTTTTCGCGTTTGGTCACGTCGAAGAAAATAGCGCCCTTTATTATTTCGACTACTATGTCGAGAGTGCTTTTTTCGGAAGGTTTTTTGATTTCTTTTAATTTGACGCTGGTGTTTTCTTCTATAAAAATTTTAACGCCGTCGGAAAAATCGATTTTTGCGCTGGATTTTTCGCCTGTTTTAACGGTGTCGGACATTGAAAGCTCGCTGTTTACCGCCATAGCTTTCCATTCTGACGCGCCGGCCGCCATGGATTCTACCGTGCCGGAAATAAAAGTGAGTTTCGCTTTAATATCGGCGCTCGAACCGCCGCCGCAGGCGTTTAATGAATATGCGGCGAATATTACCGCGATAGTTAAAGATAAAATTTTTAAGAATTTCATAAAGACCACCGGTTCCTTTCATAAGTTAAAAATGAGATCGTTTGAAGTAAAGCTATTATGAAAAAAGTCTCATTTTTTTAATAGTTAGCCGGGTAAAAAAATATAAGCATGAAAAATTTATATCTTGAATTAATTAAAATGAGGGCGAGGAAAATTGTTAACGCCCTCATTTTAATTATATTAATTTTTAGTGAAGCTGTCAATAGATTGGCGAATAAATGACCGATAAAACCGAGCCATTCTTAAGTAAAAAGGTCCGCTAACCGGCGGTTTAGGCTTTAATCGCTTTGCAGTCGCGGCCGTTTTATTCGGCAAAGCCGCGCAGAGCGAGGCCCAGCGCCACCGTGTATGCCTGGCGTTCTTCTTCGGGGCAGTTGATGGAGCTTAAAAACGGAGAATCCGCAAGCGAAACGGAATTTACTTTTAAATTATTGGCGCTGAAGTAATTTTTTGCGAATCCGCAGATGTTTTTTACGCACGCCAGCCCGCCGGTAAGAACTATTTCTTTTACCGGATCGGAGTTTTTATCCTGATAATCTTTTATGATGTGTATTATTTTGTCCAGATAACGCTCGATTTCGGCTTTGAAAGCGTTTAAGTATTTGAAGTTTTCATCGTTGGACGCGGAACTTCCGCCGGTCTGGCTTATATCGTCGAGTTCGAGGGACGTGCCGAAGTTTGAAGACGCGTTCGTGGAGCGTCCTGAACTGCCAACGTCGATGCCGTTTTTGATCTTGAGCTCTTCGGCCTGCTCGCGCGAAATATTTAATTCCTGAGCGACGCGGTTTGTGAAGATAACGCCGCCGTCCTCTCTTATTATGTTTGTATATCTGAGCGTGCCGTCTTTTAATACGGAAATATTGGTAGTAGTGGCTCCGCCTTCTATAAGACAGGTAGTTCCGACCGCGGCCTGGTCTAATTCCAGCGCGTTTATCGCGGCCAGCTGGTCTACGTCCATTACGAGGCTGTCCATGTTAATGCCTGCCGAGCGCAGTAACGATTGAAATTCGGCGACCTTTGATTTTTCGGCCGAAACATAGAGCACCGGATAAATCGGGCTTCCGTCGGCGCCGGGGATCGGGCCTCTGAGAAGGGAGTAATTAATTGAAAATTCGTTGAGATTGAACTCGCGCATTTTTACTTCGGCAAGGCGCTCGGCTTCTTTTGCCGTTTTAACTATGAACTCCTGTACCATCATTTCGGCGTCCTGGCTGTCGAGACAGGCGACAACGACGGTCGGTTTTATATTGTTTTCGCTGAACGCTTTTTTTATGGCTTCGCGCGCGTCAGGGAAATTTTTGACGCAAACGGCTTTATTTACCTGCGGCCTGCCGCCGCCGCCCATGACCGCTGAAACGATTTTTATCCAGTTGGTTCCCACGTCGAGCCCGACTGAAACTTTAGGACCACCAAATAGCGCCATAAGACATCCTCCCGCTTAAAAATAGCGAATGTTTTTATAAAACGGTTTTATATTTATTACATTAACTTTACGTAGCCTTCGTCGTGCATTTGCTTAAGGCAGCGCACGAGCTTTTTGCCGGCGCTTTCGGCGTTTGCGCTGATCGTTTCGACTTTGGCCATTTCGCCCGCGTCTAAAAACATGCCGCCGCACTTCTGGCAGTACTCGATCATAAGATCGCTTTTGGGAGAGTATTTCATCGTGTGAAGCTTATTGGAGCAGCTCGGGCAGACTAAAGACGTTAAAACCGCGGTCTGGGCCACGGCCCTGTAGTCGGGGAAATCGGTTTCCAGCTCGGCGGCCCTGGCGGTTTCGCCCCTGTCCATCCACATTCCGCGGCATTTATCGCATAAATCTACGGTGACGCCTTCGGAAGTATTGAAAGTGTGCAGCGTTTTTTCTTTGCATTTAGGGCAGGTCAGCGCGCTTCGCTGATGAAGGCTGAAACGCAGGTTCCATACCTCGCGGCTGATTCTGAGCTTTACGTCTTCGAGCTTGCCCGCTATGTTTTTTAGTTCGCCCAATTCGCCGCCGTCGAACCATACGCCGTTGCAGGCTTCGCAATAGTCTATCATGAGCTGAGAAGAGCCCGTGTATTTCATTTCTTTCATGCTAATAAGGCATTGCGGGCATTTTTTTGCGCTCGCTTTAGCTTCTTTGGCGAGACGGGCTATATCGGGAATGTCTTTGGCGAAATTCGTGAAGTCGCCTACTTCGCCTTTTTCGAACCACACGCCGCCGCACTTAGGACAAGCGTCGACTTCTACGCTTGCGGATATTTTTTGAGCGATAAGATCGGTTTCATTGCAGTTAGGGCATTTTTTCATTTATAGCAACACCTCGCCTGTTATTAGTGATATCTTTTAATTATGCCTGAAACGGCTAAGGATTTTTTCCTTTTGCCTTCGGTATAATAATTATAGCAAAACAAAGAGCGTCAGATGGATGGTAAGTTTACTTTATTTGCTTTTTTTAGGGCTTTTTTTGTTTTCGACGATAAGTTCGTTGATTATCTGTTCGTCGACTTCATGGCCCATGCCTTTTTTCTTGAGAGTATAGAAAACCCTTCTGAGACGCATCAGGCGTCTGGCGGTATCGGGGTCTTTCTTTTTATTGAACTCGAATTCGGCGATAGGCAGGACTTCTACCAGGTCTTTATATAGCTTCTGCTCTTCGGCGGAAAGCCTTTCTAACGAAAATTTTCCGTCCGGCGGCGTGGAAGCCGAAGCTTCGGCGCTTTCTTCTTCTACGGCGGGAGCTGAGGAAGCGTCCGCATCGTTAGCCGAAACTACTTTATTTTCTTTATTGACGTCGAACTGGTAATTTTTGACTTCTCCGGTGGAAGCGTCTTCTACTTTGATGTTTTTTGTCTGCTTGCCGCGGCCGGAAAGCACAGTTTCGATTTCTTCTATTACGAAAATAGCGTCTTCATAATTTCCTTCGCGCGCCTGCGTGGCGGATATGGTTAAAATATCTTCGAGCTCGGCGCGTGTTTTTTTAGACAGTTCGCTTTTTTTCTGTGAAAAAAGTTTGACCGCGTCGATCATTTTCTGGTCGTAAATGGCTTTTAATTCGGCTTCTTCAGCGGCTTTCTTTGAATCGGCCGCTTTTTTATCGGCTTTCGGCGCTTTCTTTTCAGTTTTAGCGGCTTTTTTTGCAGGCGCTTTCGCTTTTTTTTCTTCGGCCGAAACGCTTCCGTTAAAGCCCGCTATAAATAACAACGCTATCGCCAGCGCCAACGACTTTAAAATTTTTACTTTCATTATTAATCCCCCAAACATTATATAAAAATTTTTTTTACTTTTTGTGTAGTCATGTTTTGAATAAACCTAATTTTATCATATCGAAAAATATATGTCAAACTATATGTTTATTCTTTGGCGTAATATGTGCCGAGGCTTTTCTGGCACAAAGAAATCTGGTATGTCGCTTCGTCGCGCCAGTCGGCCTTGGGATTTAATTTATAGGCTTTCCTGAGCTCGAATTCGCCGTCGGCCCATTTTTCGAGTTTGACAAGTATTATGCCGTAAATAAAATGAGCGTCGGGAGCTTTAGGGTTCTGAAGTATAGATTCGCGCGCCAGTTTGCTGGCTTCTTCATATTCCTTTTCACGAAGCTTGATTTTAGCCTTTTCAAGGTTGGTTTCCGCGATTATCATCTTCTGCTCGGCCTGCTCGTTATTGAGTTCGTCGACCCATCTGTCGACGTCGCTTCTTTTGTATTTTTCAAATTCTCCGAGCTTGAACGAAGGAGGGGCCGGAAAAAAATTTTTGATCGTGTTTTCATCCACTCCGAGATATTCGGCGAGCTCGATATTGTTCATATATTCTTTCATTGAATGATTCTCCCTTCCGCTTCGAGATTGATTGTTTTTAAATTTTTTACATATTCGACTAAAACGTCGTTTATTTTTACGCCGTCGCTGAAGCGCTCCGGCACTGAAGAAAACATGGTGAAACCGTCGCCGCCGGCGGCGGTAAAATCGCTCATGGCGATCGTGTAAAGATTGTTATCATTTATGGGCTGGCCGTTTAAAGAAAGCTCTACGACTTTGCCTTCGCTGTATTTAACCTTCACGCCTTTCGATACGTGAAGAAAACAGCCGCAGGTGCCTTTCATGCGCGCTTTGGCGATCATGGTAAATGCCTCGCGTAATGTGGAGCCTTTTACGGTGAGTTTCGTTATGGTATTGCTGAAAGGAAATACGTTTACGCAGTTTTCTATGGTTATTTTACCTTTGGCGATTCCGTTGCGTATGCCGCCGCCGTTTATGACGGCTATATCGGCCTGAGAGTGCTTTTGCATGGCGTCGGCTATAAGATTGCCCAGGTTGGTTTCATGGGCCCTTACCGAGTCTTTGTCGCCTATTAATGGCGTGAGGGTTTCGGCGATTTCTATACGGACTTCTCTGGCTATTTTTTCGCCGTATCTGGAAATGATCTCATTGACTTGCGTGTCTTTTGGAATGTTTTTATCCATTCTGTTAAGACGGCCTTCGACCAGGCGCCATTTTTTTGAGGCCCTGGAGTAAGCCATATCTACTTCGCCCACATATTCGCCCTTTTCAAAGGCCTGGTTTATGACTACCTGTTTTCCCTTGGACGTGCGTAATACCACGGGCGAAACCAGCATCGAATGCGAGTGGCCGCCGACGATCAGGTCTATGTCTTCTACGAGTTCAGCGAGCTCCAGGTCTTCTTTGAGGCCCATATGGGATAAAATGAGTATCATATCGACTTCGGGCCTTAATTTTTTTACTATCGGAGTAACGGCTTCTACCGGATCGCTCACTTTAATATCTATGAGATTTTTCACGTTTACAAGAGTGAAGAGCTCTTTAGTAAGAACGCCTATAATGGCTATTTTCAGACCGCCCGTCCCTTTGATAATATAGGGGCTGATCGCTTTTGAAGCGCCTTTATATGTGCCGCCGAAAATCACGTTGCAGTTGACTACCGGAAATTTAACGTTGTTGAGGGCTTTCAAAAGCCATTCAGGGCCTTCGTCGAACTCGTGGTTGCCCAGGCACATCGCGTCGAACCCGGCGATATTCATGCATTCATAGTCGGCAAGGCCTTTAAAGAAATTAAAAAACATCGTGCCCTGGAAGACGTCGCCGGCCGAGAGAAGCAAAACGTTTTTGTGGGCCGCCCGCACGGACTTTACGAAAGCGGTAAGGCGCGCCAGGCCGCCGACTTCATCCGTAGCGTTATTATAATTGACTACGTGGCTGTCTGCGTGGGCGTGAGTATCGTTGGTGTGCAGGACTTTTATAAGTATTTCGTCGGAGCCGAGCTCTTCGTGCGCCAATGCCGCGCCCGTCATAAGCAGAAACGCCAGGCATAAGCAGGCCGCGCCGAGAGCGACGGCTGCGCAGGGCCTTATGCCTGCGCGACGGCGGAACATTTCTTTAATAATGACTTTCATTAATAGTACCAGCCTTTCCGTTAATAAATCAAAATTTAAAATGGAAAAAGTATTAAAATCGTTCTTTAATTATTGGAGTATTGAAAGATAGCGCTCCGCGGAATCTGGAAATAAAGTGAATACGTTAGAACCGTGCGGAAGGGCTTTTGCCGCTTCGCAGGCCGCCGCGGCCGCCGCGCCCGATGAAATGCCGGCCAGCAGGCCTTCGCTGGAAGCCAGCGCCCTGCAATATTCGAAAGCGGTTTCATTGCTTACTTTTATTATTTTATCTATGATGGAAACGTTTAATATTTTTGGAACGAAGCCGGCGCCTATGCCCTGTATCTTATGCGCGCCCGGTGCGCCTCCAGATAAAACCGGCGAAGCCTCGGGTTCTACGGCGCAAATCATAACATCGGGGTATGCCTTTTTTATTACCTCGGAAACGCCCGTAAGAGTTCCGCCCGTGCCCACGCCAAAAACCAGAGCGTGCGGCTTGATTGAATACTGGTTCATGAAATTGAGAAATTCCGGCGCGGTCGTTTCACGGTGCGCCTGCGGATTGGCTGGATTTTCGAACTGCTGCGGCATGAAATATCCGCCGGGGTTTTCTTCGGTTATGGCTTTAGCGGTTTCTATGGCTCCGCGCATGCCTTTAGCGCCTTCGCTTAAGACGATTTCGGCGCCGAGGTGCTTTAATACGGCCCGGCGTTCTATAGTCATCGTTTCCGGCATTACAAGTTTGAGCTTGATTTTCAGGGCCGCGCATACGAGCGCGAGGCCGATCCCGGTATTTCCGGACGTGGGTTCCACCACCACCGTGTTTTCGTTTATCTTTTTTTCGGCTATGGCGGCTTTGATCATATAGGCGGCTATACGGTCTTTGACGGAAAATCCGGCATTGGCCGATTCTATTTTGGCGAATATTTTTCTGCCGGCCGTTTCGGCTTTATCTTTTAAAACTCGCATTATAGGAGTTGCGCCTATGCGCGATAAAATGGGAGCTGTTATATTCATGTTCGGATCCTCTTTTATTATATCAATAAATCCAACCGGTTATTATTTCTTCCATGGCCGATATTTGCCACTGGCTTTCTATCCTGGCTACATAAAACACTATGACTTCGCTGTGGACGCCGGTTTCGCTGAAGCGCACATGCACTTCGCCCGTCGATTCGCCGAGATTCTGGGCGATTACGTCGATGTCCTTGTTTTGTATGTGAGCCGACATTTCTTTGAGGGTCATTTCGACGATATTAGGATCGTTCGCCATCAGCTCCTGTATGCTTTTTTTCAATTCGCTCATTTTCGCTTCGCTGTTGGTTAAAAAACCGTTTTTAACTTCGTCGGCGACTTTTGATAATTTAAGGATTTCCAGCAGGGCCGCATCGGGGAGCATGGCTATTTTTTTCAGGACCGATTTCGTAAACGGTTTGGAATCGACGTATGTAAGCGCGTCTTTGAAATTGCCCGATTTGACCATAGTGAGAAAAAGCGTGACGCGCGCGTCGGCCGAACGGGTATTGATGCATGCGGCCGCAAAAAGGCAAAGGCAAATAAGCGCAAAAGAAATGAATATAAGTCTGATATTGGTTTTGTCTGGCATTCTATGTTACCTCGTTAAAAATAATCTTGAAAAGCTTATCCGGATTATGTTAAAATCTTAGCGAGTATATCATTTTTTTATAAAAAGGTCAATTAAAATGTGGATAACCGTAGTAGAAAATTTTCATATTCCGCCGGGTAAATTAAGCGAACTCGAAGCTATCGAAAATCTCGTCATGGGCGAGTCCGCAATTAATGCGTACACGCTGCAGCCTTTAGCGCATTACGCCAAACTGTTCACTCTCGAATTAACTTTCGCGCCGCCCGATAACGGCTCAGGCGGCTTTAAAATACTTGAAACCTCGCCGCTCGAAGAGCTTGAAACGGCAGCCCCGCCAGCCGGTTTCGATTTCGACGGCCGCCGCCGGGTTTACGGCGCCGCAGAGTTTATAAGGTCTTTTTCCGATCGCGGCCATGCGCATCTTTTCGGATTTTACGTCGATGAAGCACTTCGCTCGCGCGGCGCCGCTTCATGGTTTTTAAACCGTTGCGAAAAGGCCCTGCGACTCGATTACTTAATTTCAGCCATAGATTTGAGCGTGGCGGAAGATAATTTGCGCGCCGCGGCTTTTTACCGTAAAAACGGCTATTCGGTAAGTGAAAGCGTTAAAGATTATTACGGTTCGGGCCGCGACAGGCTTATAATGAATAAAAAAATTTAATCCTTTAGAACCAGGGAGATTCGTTTTGATCAATTATATTCTCGCCTCCTTTTTGCTGTTCGCGATAGCGTTCAACTTTTTCTTTACACGTAGAAATAAATTCGAGGTGGAAGGCTATAAGCGCTCAGGCGAAAAATATGAAGAGTATTGCGCGGCGCGCATTCCGGCGGCTGCGGGCATGCTTCTGCCGTGCTTTGAATATCTGGGGCTCGCCGGATTCGACAGGCTTTGCATTCTTGAAAAAAGCGCCGCTGACGAAACAAAAAAACTCGGCGAAACCGTTTTTGTTTTCATAAATAAAAATTATTGCATATATTTAGAAATTATCTGCGAAAGCGGTAAGCCGAAAAGCGTAGAATTGATGAGCCAGTTTGCCGATTCAAAGATTTATATCAGCGGCTCCGACGAAAAAATGGCGGGAATAGATTCGAAGTGGATCGATTATGAATACTTGCCGGCCCGGGCCGGGGTGTTCGAAAAAGGGCCTCTGCTGGATTATATTTGCCCGGCGATAAAAAAACACATAGATAAAATTAGCTCGGCCCATGCGGCCGGCAGGTCGCCGTTTTACGCCACGGCGTCAAATTACGCGTCATGCAGGAACTACGTGGCCGATATCGTCAAATTAAATAAAATGGCCGAAGAGCTGTCGGCGGCTGAAAAAAGTTAAGCGTTCAGCCGCCGGCCGCGAACGGGTTTGGCGTTTAAGCCTTATATGTTGATTTTCGCCATCATTTCCATAGCGCGGTGTTCGATTTCAGAATTTTTAGGCGCGAAAGCCGAAGCCAGCTTGAATTCTTCGTATGCTTCCGAAAGCATGCTTTTTTTTGCGAACGCGATGCCCAGAACGAAATGCGCTTCCGGGTCGCTGTTGTTGATATTCAGAGCGCGTTTGGCTTCTATTATGGCGTCGTCGAACTGCCGCTGGGAAATAAGAGTGGAAGCCACCGAAATGACTTCTTTTATCTGTTTATAAGAGCTCTCCTCGACGTAAACCGTAATTATGAACTGCCTGTTTATTAAAAGAAAATCTTTTGAAAACAGCAGTTTTTCATCCATAGCGGAGTAAATCCTGGCGTTTGTGATGGGGATGAAATCTTTTTTGCTGGTGTCGATATTGAGCATATCGGAGAGCCTGGTGTTTTCGGTTAGATGCACGTCGCCGACTATGCGGTATTTTTCGGTTACCACAACCACGCCGAGCGGCTCCTTGGGCTTTTTCATTACATTGACCTCTTTGCGAGGTATTTTAAATGCGCTTTTATTATCTTCTGCCAATTTTACACAACCCCCTGTCTGTAGCTAAGTAAATATAATTGTCGTCGGCGTAAACCGCGTTCAGTTCCAGGTCGCGGCCGCTCAATTTTTTTATATTGATGTTGTAAAAAGCGTTGTCGCAAGAAATCGATAAATCTCCGGCCGACATGAAATACAATACGGCTTTGTCGTAAGATTTGGAATTGCTTATGTGGATGTCTTTTATAAAATTGTTGCACAGCGCGTCAGGCCCGGTTATTATATTCTGCCATGCGGCGCCGTTGAACTTTGAAACTCCGCCGGAAGTTCCGAAATAAACGGTGTTTTGGGCTTCATCGATGACTATGCGGTGGACGTAATTATTTACGAGAGTCGAGGTGTGATCGTCCATCACCGTTATTTTTCCGTCTTTTATAAGATTGGCCCCGCTGAATTTAGAACCGGCCCAGAGCGAAGAGGTTTTTTCGCTATATGCAAGAGAGCTTATATAGTTGTCGGACAGGCCGTTTTTCTTTGACAGCGTTTCGAAGCGGTTCTGGTCGAAAACGGCGACGCCGCCTCCCCAGGTTCCCGCGTAAATTTTGCCGCCGCTCGCGCAGATAGAGCTGATGTTGTCGGACGGCAGGCCGTCGATGGCGGAGTACCTCGTAAAGTGGCCGCCGCGGTACTTGAAAAGCCCGGCGTTCTTGTTGAACATAGAGCCTATCCAGAGCGTTTCCGAAGGCGTGTCGTAATAAAGCGCGCTGATGTACTGGGGCGCTACGCCTTCTACTCTTCCGCCGGCGCCTTCTATTTTTGAGAAAATAGAGCCGTCGAACTTCATTACGCCGCTCCAGGTCCCGACGTACAACGCGCCTTTGCCGTCGCCGGTAAGGGCCGTTATATAAGGGTTGACGAGCCCGTTGTCGGCGTCGTAAAATTCGAACGTGTAATCGTTTACGTCGGATGAAAAACCGGCGAGGGAGTTTATAGACGCGGCGAGCGGCTGCGGTGCGGCGAAGAAAAACGCCGCCGCTAAACCCGCGGCCATAAGGCCGGCGAAAATCAGCGCGTAAAACCCGTTTTTGAGTTTCGAGCGCGAAGCGCCGTAACCCCGCGTTTTATTTAAAATAGTTAATGAATTGATTTTTCTTTTTTTGCACATAATTCAGCGGTTAAAAGCCCGTGTTGGCCTTTACCTGTATCGAGGCCGTAGGGCCGTTCCATGTGATTTCATAAAAAACTATGCTTCTGTTGAGGTTGTCGACTACGACGAACTGGTTTTCTTTATTGACGGAAAAAGCCGAAACGAACTTCGGGCTGAACTGTTCCAGATTGGTTATTTTAACCGGAAAAGTCGGAACTTCAGGCGCCTGTGAAACGTAAGACGAAGAGCCGCCCTGGGCGAGCGAAGGCTTTCCCTGATAAAGCGTGTTTAAAATTAAAATTACGTAAATAAGAACGATAGTGACTAAAATTTGAAATACTCTGTTGAAGTCGAGCTTCATTTTTGCCTCCGTAATGTGGCGCCGGCCGCATGGCCGGCGCGTTTAATTGCGGCACGCCCGTATCTTCGGGCGGCGTTTTTCGCCGTCTGTTAAGGATAAATCCTTTCCATGAGACGCGGGAACGGTATGCACTCGCGCACATGCGGGACTTTGCATATCCATGAAAGAGTGCGTTCGATGCCCAGGCCGAAACCCGAATGCGGCACCGAGCCGTATTTTCTTAAATCGAGGTACCAGTCGAATATTTCAGCCGGCAGCTTGTGTTCGGCTATTTTTTTCAGCAGATAGTCTATATCGTCGGCGCGCTGGCTGCCGCCGATTATTTCGCCGTAGCCTTCCGGCGCGATCAAATCGGCGCAGAGGGCGAGATGAGGTTTTTCCGGGTCCGGCGCCATGTAAAACGCTTTGCAGGCGGTTGGATAGCGGTGTATGAAAACGGGTCTGTCGTAGTTTTCGGATATGGCGGTTTCATCGGGAGCGCCCAGATCGTTGCCGTATTCGAACGGCATGCCTTTATCTTTTAAGAATTTTACGGCGTCATCGTAGGACAACCTGTAGAAAGGCGCTTTGATATTTTCGAGTTTGGTTATGTCGCGTTCGAGTATTTCCAGGTGCGGCCTGCATTTTTCTACGACGCGGCCGACGGCGTATGAAACGTAATTTTCGGCCAGGACCATTATGTCGTCAAGCGTAGCGTAAGCCACTTCCGGCTCGATCATCCAGAATTCGGTCAGATGCCTTCTGGTTTTGGATTTTTCAGATCTGAAAGTCGGGCCGAGGCAGTAAACCTTACCCATTGCCATAGCCGCCGCTTCCATATAAAGCTGGCCGGACTGCGAAAGGTAGGCTTTATCTTCGAAGTAAGTGACTTCGAAGAGGTTGGTGGTGCCTTCGCATGCGGAAGGAGTAAATATGGGCGCGTCGATGCATGTGAAGTCGTTGTCGTAGAAGAAATCGCGGGTGGCTTTTAAAAACTCGTTTCTGATCTGCATCATGGCCCACTGCTTTGAAGAGCGAAGCCACAGATGGCGCTTGTTCATTAAAAAGTCCACGCCGTGCTCTTTGGGCTGGATCGGATATTCCTGGGCAATCTGGACGGCGACGACATTTTTGACCGATATTTCGAAACCGAGCGGGGCGCGCTGGTCGGCGCGCACGACGCCTTCGACGATTACGGAAGATTCCTGGGTGAGCTTTTGAGCGCAGAGCTCGAAAACTTCTTCGGTAACGTCGCCTTTGAATACGGTTGCCTGGCACATCTGGCTGCCGTCGCGCACCACAAGGAACGCCAGTTTGCCTTTGTGCCGGCGGTTATAGAGCCACCCTTTTATTCTGACTGTTTTAGCTTCGTGCTTCGGCAGGTCTTTTATCAGAATGTCATGTATTGTTAGAGCGTCTGACAAGAAAATTCCCCCCTATATTTTTTTAGTCATTATATTATAACATAAAGCGCGATAAATATTCAACATAAAATTATGACCGTCCCCGCGGGTGCGGCCGGTATATGCCGCCGCCGTTTTACTGCCTCCGCGCGCCGGGCTTTTATCTGGTTATCGCGTATTTATTTTTCATCGCTATTATGCGCTCATAAGATTCGGTTATGGCCGATTGAGGTATTTCGCCCCTTCTGACCGCTTTGAAAATAGCCTCCACGGCTTTTTCACAAGCGTTATCGTCGAAAAAGGAATTGTTATTTGATATGATCAAAAGGTCGCATCCTGCGTTCACGGCCCTGACGAGGGCCTCCTCATAGCCGTAATTGGCGCTGATGGCCGCCATGTGCATATCGTCGGAAACTACGATGCCTTTAAAACCCAGGCGCGTGCGGAGTATGCCTTTGATATATTTAGACGAAAGCGTGGCCGGATAGACGGGGTCTATATTGCGGTTTATTATGTGGGCGGTCATGACCATGTCCATCTCGCCGTTTTTAACCAGCTTATCGTATGGGATAAGCTCGATATCTTTATACGTAGCCGTAACGTCTGCCATGCCGAGATGGCTGTCCGCGGTCGAACTTCCGTGGCCGGGAAAGTGTTTCAGCGAATTAATTATTCCGAGGCTTTTGTGGCCGGCTATGAAAGATTCGCAGTGGAGCGCGACCGTTTCGGCGTTCGCGGAAAAAGACCGGCCCAGCGCTCCGATTACAGGATTTTTGGGATTGACGTTTACGTCGGCGACGGGCGCGAAATTTATATTAAAGCCCAGCGCCGAAATTTCAACGGCTATGCTTTCGGAAACCGCTCTGGTGTAGGCGACGTCGTTTTTTTCGCCGAGCGCCTGCGCCGAAGGGAAATCGGCAAATCCGTATTCCGGCTTGAGCCGGTTGACCCTGCCGCCTTCGAGATCTACCGCCACGAAAAGCGGCTTGCGTGAATATTTCTTTAGCGAGCTTATAAGCGCCGAGGTTTGCGCCGGGCCGACGATGTTTCGCGGCGAGCTTTTTGAAGGCACGTCGTAGTTGAACAATATAACGCCTCCGATAGCATGGGCTTTAAGGGTTTTTACGATGGCCGATTCTTCGGTGGCTTCGGTGCCTCTGAAGCCCATTATCAACATCTGCGCTATTTTATCTTTAAGTTCGTCGTCCGTCAGAAGCCAGCGGCTGTCGGCGTCGCCGGCGCAGGCCGCGAGTTTTATTGACAGCGCCAGAAGAATAATAACCGGAATAAATTTTTTCATTAACGATAATAACACAATAACCCCTGCCTTTGTTTTTTTTATCATTATAATAGTTTTGACGCTAAAAATCAACTCAAAAAATATTAAACGGTTTTAGAGTTTTTTAATTTTTATTGTAAAATATGCTCTTGCATTGGATCTCGGTTTAAGGCTATATTTAAGTTAACGGCATATTTTAGCGTAATATGAGGTGATATTTATGTTGTTCGGCACATGCGCCGGCCCGTTTATTAAGCCATGCGCAAAAGTTATGGGTGCGTTCGTTATTGCGGCCGGGCTTTTTTTGGCCTCTCCCGCGGTTAAGCCGGCTAAGGCCTATGAAGAGGCGTGGGACAGCATCGAAGCGCGCAAAAGCCCCATTAAATGCAAAAGAAAAGTTGAATATAAAAGGATAAAGTCGAAGTATAAAAATTATTCGATTCCATTTAAAGTGATCCTTCCTTCCGATTATGAAATTTCGGATAAAAAATACGGAGTAGTTTTGATGCTTTGCGGCGCTTCAGGCGCCAGACGAGGCGCTGGAGCGGAGCCTCTATATTTTTCCGTTTGGTGCAAACTGCCGCGCGTCATGGATAACCTTTCTAAACAGCAGCTTGTAAAGAAGGATTTCGAATATGCTATAAACGATAAAGAATTAAAATGGTTTAATGAAAAACTCATGGAAAACCCTTTTGAAGATTTTATAGCGGTCGATTTGTGGCATCCTTCTTCCGGACGCGATTTAAATTATGATAAGTTCATCACTGAAGAATTATTCGCGTTTCTTGATGAAAATTACAGGACGATACCTTCAAGAGATTTCAGGGCTATAGACGGCGCTTGCGGCGGCGGGGCCGTAGCCCTTATAACGGCGTTTCGCAATCCTGAATGTTTCACCGCGGCTGGCGGCATGCAGACCGATCTCGGCACGTTTCCTTACGCGCTGAAGTTTTTCGAAGAAAATAAAGAAAGAATAAAGGCGGCCGGGCTAAAATTCAACCTCAACACCAATAAAAACGACGTATGTAATTCTTATTACTTCTATACAAAAAAAGACGCATCGGGCAATAAAGTAAAGGTCGCCGACGGCGAGCTGGCCACGCTTGCGCAGATGATCGAAAATATAGGCCTTACGGCGGAAGTAAATGTTTTCAGCCATTGCATTCATGGATATTCGGCTTACAGATATCCCAACGGACACCAGACGATGCTTTTTTATAGCGGCGTGTTCAAGGCGAATGCCGCTAAAATGAAGCCGGAAGACCTGATAACCGCCGGAGTAAAAAAAATCGACGAAGCGGGTATAATTAAAGTCGAAGGGCAATAAGAGGCTCTTATTCATTTCATGTGGGTAAGTTTATCAGTGAATACAAGTGCATAGTGGATAGCGAATAGTTAAGGCTGGGGCTCGCCCTGCGAGCTTTATATATAAAATATTAAAAAAAGACTTATCGAAATTTCCAAAAGTCCTTTAGTTCTCAACTCTCCACTCTGAACTCTTACTTAAATTTAAATATTTTACCCATACGATATGAAAAAGGACCAATAAGTATATCACAAAAATAATTAAGTAGAAAAAAACAAAGAGCAGTTAAACGAAAGTCTGAAATCATCTGTGGTTGAGGGCTTTCGTTTTTTATATACCGCCGCGCGTTTTTTTCTGAATTAATTACTTGACAGAATCGATATTTTTTAGTAAAATTATTGCGTAATTTACTTTGGAAAATATAAATAAAAAAGTAAAAGTAAGCACATTGAAGGAAGGTATGCCGTATGAAGAAAAATCAACTGTTAAGGTCCATGTTATTAGTTCTTTTAGTATTATTAACCGCATTCAACCTGTCGTTCGCTGAAGTCGAAGACGATGAAGAACAGGGTAATTTTCCGCCTCCGGATCCCAATTATGGCACTATTTACAGAAACCAGATCATATCCAATATAATGACAAACATCGATTCCACCACTTCCAGCGGCGAGCTTTCTCCAGCCACTTCGTTTTTTATAAAAAGAAGAATCAATGAAATTTCTGAAGTGATCAATCCTGCCGGCGACCGCGCTCCTGTTTTAAAAGCATCCTCCAAACATTACGATATCAGCGCTCAGTTGGGTGAGTTGAACACAGTTTTCGACGTTACAAGAGCTTCCGAATCTCCTAAACTCGAAATCCTCAAAAAAGACATAGATAAATTAGCCGCTACCACCGGTTCTTTCGATTCATGCAACTCTCTTTCTAATGAAGCGCTCAAAGAAAAACTCCATGATTTAGTGGGCAACCACAGATCGCTCGGCTATAACGGCATTCGTCAGGCTATGTTTTCCGATGTAGACAACGAAGGCGGCAAAGTAAGATGCGTTTATACCGCTCGCCAGGTCAGCTGCAACAGCACTCCTAGCGCAAACCCGCCGCAGGCCATGAATACCGAACACACCTGGCCTAAATCTCTTGGCGCTGGCAGCGAACCCGCAAAAAGCGACATCAATCATCTCTATCCTACCGACACGTTCGCAAACTCTACCCGTTCCAGCTACCCGTTCGGTAACGTAACCAACCCTAAATGGGCCCAGGGCGGTTCTTCATTCGACGGCGACACCTTTATGCCCCGCGAAGATCATCGCGGCAAAGTCGCTCGTGCTTACTTCTACTTCTCGGTAAGATATAATCTTCAGATTAAAGACGCCGAAGAAAAAGTGCTGCGCGAATGGCATGCGAAATATCCCGTCACTCAAGAAGAAAAAGACCGTAATGAAAAAGTCTGCGGTTATCAGGGCAACAGAAACCCGTTCGTCGATCGTCCGGATTTCGTAGATAAAATAAAGAACTTCTAAGAATAAAATATAAAATTAAATAAATTTTAAAAAAACAGGTTGAAAAACCTGTTTTTTTCTTTATGTTTGTGATAAAATACAACAGAAAAAATTACGGGTATCTTTATTTTTTTAGGGGGCGATATGGAAAATATAATTTATTTGAATTCTGAGTCTATCGGCGTGGGATCGGAGGAGCTGGGGAAAATTCTTTCAAGAAATTTTCTCCTTACCATTAAAGCGGAAAATATCAAAGTCAAGGCGATATTCCTTGTAAATTCAGCGGTAAAACTCGCAAGTGAAAAGTCTCACGTCTTAGACGTTCTGGGCGATTTTATAAACGACGGCGTGAAAATTTATTCATGCGGCACATGCCTAGATTATTTCGGGCTTAAAGATAAAATCGCCGCGGGCGAACCGGGCAATATGAAAGCTCTCTGCGCCGCGCTCGCCGATGAAAAAATCCATGTCATTAAGCCTTAATTAAATGATAGCGGCGCTTAAAATTAACGGCCGTAACTTTTGGGCCGGGGCGTTAACCTGTTTGGCTCATGAATTATGAATAATAATAATGCAGGCGAGTTCGCCTATATTTTCGGCGGTTCCGTGCCGAAGAATATTAAAATACATTCTCTTCTCGAAGCTTGTCTGGATTGCGTGACTCTCGATCCCGCGCCGGAATGGCTTACTTCCGATTGCGCGATAATCGTTAAAATAAAAAAGCGCGACCTGGGCCGCGCTAAAGAAATATTAAAAACTTCTAATATATTTGATGTTGAATATATAGAACGATGACCGGTTTTCGGCCGGCTTATTGTTCCTGTTCAGGCCAGAACTTTTTTTTGAGCCATATTCCGGCTTTGTCGAACATGTAATAAGCCACCGGGACTACTAGAAGCGTGAGCAGCAGGCATAAAAACTGTCCACCTATGATAACTTTAGCCATGGACGCGCGAGAAGCCGCGCCGGGCCCTTTTCCGAGGGCGATAGGCAGCATGCCCGCTATAAGCGTGAGCGTGGTCATGATGATCGGCCTGACCCTTGTGACGTTCGCCTGTACGATGGCCTCTATTATATTCATTCCGCGTTCCCGCAGAGTATTGGTGTAGTCGATCTGGAGTATGGCGTTTTTCTTCACTATTCCGAAGAGCATGAAAAGCCCCAGTATGCTGTAAACGTTCAGCGTTTCGCCCGTCATCAGAAGCGATACGATCGCGAACGGCAGCGAAAGCGGCAGCGTAAGAAGTATGGTGACGGGGTGCAGGAAGCTTTCGAATTGCGAGGCCAGAACTATATACATAAGTATGAAACTCAGCGCGAAAGCCATTATGAAATTGATCATGGTTTCGCCGTATATTTTAGCCTGGCCCAGTGAATTGAGCCTGTAACCGGGAGGTAGGTTTAATTCGTTAAACACCTTTTTGATATCGGCGAGCGCTTCGTTTAAAGGCTTCACTTTGTCGTCCAGATCGGCGCCTATGCTTATCTGCCTTTCGCGGTTTATCCGCTCGATTCGCGTGGGGCCCACGCTGGAATCGATCTTGATGAAATTGCTTATGGGAATAAGCTTTCCGGAACGGTTCTGGAGCTTAATTTCGTTTATGAGCTCGGGGATATTTCTGTCTTTTTCCATCAGCCTTAAAATGATGTCGTATTGTTCGTCGCCGTCTTTGAACCGCGATACTTTTTCGCCGCCGATAAGGGTTTTCATCGCCGTTGAAAGGTCGGAAACCTGAAAGCCCATCTCCGCCATTTTTTGCCTGTTTATGGCTATGCGGAACTCCGGTTTGGTATTGTCGGCGTTGGTGTCGGGGTCTACGAATCCCCTTATTTTTTTCATCTCTTCGACCATTTTATCGGTGGCGCGGCTGAGAACGTCAAGTTCCGGGCCTGAAACGCTGACGCTGAATTTGGTGTTGCGTCCGCCGCCGCCCATGCCGCCGCCCGCTCCGCCCGCGATCTGCACGCCGGTTCGGATTTCTTTGTAATCGGCCATTATGCGTCTTACTTTCTGCATAAGATCGGTCATGGGATAGTTTCTGTTTTTGATATCTTCTACCACTACGAGGATTTCGCCTTTGGAAACTGTGCCGGAATCGGAGCCGCCGATATTGGTAAGAAGCGATTTAACGCCTTTTATCTTCTTTATTTTTTCTTCGACTTCAAGAAATAGCCTGTCGACCCTTTCCAGGCTCCATTCCGAAGGCGTGGTAAGGCTCACCTGGAACTCTGAAGTGTCGTCCTGCGGCATAAAATCTTTTCCGATATAATTAAGGAGGGGAAAGATGAGGTAAATTGTAAAAACCGTGCACAAGACAATGATCAGCTTATTGTCGAGCGACCATCTGACGAGCCAGCCGTAGCTTTTTTTGATAACTTTATTTATCCACAGCTCATCTTTTTCGTCGCTTTCGAGCTTATCGGATTTTTTGAAAAGAACGGAACATAGCATCGGGGTAGCGGTAAAGGCCACCAGAAGCGAAACGCCTATCGCGAAGGCCACCGTAAGTCCGTAGCTCTGAAAAAAACGCCCGACCATGCCCGACATGAATGCGACCGGAAGAAATATTACCATGAGCGAAAGCGTCGTAGCCATTACTGCCAGGGCGATTTCCGAAGTGCCTTCCACGGCCGCCTGCATGGGCGAAAGCTTCTTTTCGTGCATTACCCTGAAAATGTTTTCCAGCACGACTATGGCGTCGTCTATGACAATGCCCACCGCCAGGGCGAGCCCTAAAAGAGTCATGTTGTTGAGCGTGAAGTTCATATAGAGCATGAGCGTGAAAGTGGCTATTATAGAAGTGGGGATCGATATGGCCGCAATGAGGGTGGCCCGGAAGTTGCCCATGAATATCCATACGACCAGCGAAGCCAGAAGCCCGCCGAGCACGAGATGCAGTTCTACTTCTTCGATCGAGCCCCTTATAAACCGGGACTGGTCGCCTACTATGTCGAGCTTTATATCGGAAGGGAGGGATTGTTGAATGGCTTTGATCTTAGCCATTACCGCGTCAACTACTTTGACCGTGTTTGTGCCCGACTGCTTTTTGATGG
This sequence comes from bacterium ADurb.Bin243, assembly GCA_002069765.1. Lineage (GTDB taxonomy): Bacteria > Muiribacteriota > UBA9980 > UBA9980 > UBA9980 > UBA9980. Next base: position 102,869 of record MWBZ01000001.1, on the reverse strand, counting down.
TAAGCGAAACCGAAGGCCTTCCGTCGAGCCGCGATATGGAGCGGGGCTCTTCTTCGGAATTTTCCGCATATCCAAGATCGGCTATGGTTATGGGCCTGTTTTTAATCCACGCCACTATCATGGAATTGAAATCCTGCATGCCGGTGACTCTTCCGAGCGCCCTGAGGCCGTATTCGACGGTCTTTTGCGTTATGCGCCCGATCGGGACTTCCATATTCTGCGAAATGATCGCGTTTTTAACCGTGCTGATGGCGAGGTTGAACTGCTCGAGACGGTTTTTATCTATGACCACGTTGATTACTCTTGCGCGGCCTCCGTTGACGCTGACTTCGCCGACGCCGTTTATGGAATCGAGCGATTCTTTGATGTCTTTGCTCGCTATTTCGGTCAGTTCCAGCATGTTGCGCTGGCCTGAAACCACTATCGTCATGATAGGCCTTGCCGAAGGGTCCATGCGCGAAACCGTCGGCGGGTCGATTCCGTTAGGAAGCCTTTTTAATATGGCGGAAACCTTGTCTCGGACTTCCTGAGCGCCCACATCGCCGTTCTTTTCAAGCACGAAAGTCACCATTACCATGGACGAGCCTTCCGTCGAAGTTGAACGCAGCTCGTCTATGCCTGAGACGGTATTTACCGCTTCTTCTATTTTTTTGGTTATTTCCGTTTCGACCTCTTCAGGGCTCGCTCCGGGAAGGGCCGTTCTGACGGCTACCATGGGCATATCCACGTTAGGCATCAAATCGACGCCGAGCCGCGCGAAGGAAAAAACGCCCAGCACTATAAGAAGCACCATAAGCATAGTAGTAAAAACGGGCCTTTTAACGCATGTGCTGGCTATCGACATTTATACATCACTCGCTTAATTTCATTTTTTATATATATCACTCGCGGTTACCTTCCTTTACTGTTTAGCTTCTTCAGGCTTTTTTACCGTAACGCCGTCGTAGAGCTGGGATACGTTTGAAACCGCGACGTTTTCGTCGCCGTTCAGCCCGCTTTTCACTTCAATCCTGTCTACGTAGCGCCTTCCTAATTTTATCTTTTTTTCATGAGCCTTGCCGTCTTTAACGGCGAAGACTTTCTCCACGCCCGCGAATATATAAAGCGCTTCCGTAGGAATGATTATGCCTCTGGGGTTGGTGTTGAGTATGATCTTGGATTCGGCGAAGTATCCGGGTTTAAGGACGCCTCCGGCGTTTTCGATGGAAACTTCGATGTCCACGGAGTGGTTTTCGGCGCTCGAAGACGGGCTTATCCTGGTGATTTTGCCGGTGAACATTCCGTTTGCCGCGTCTACCGTGACTTCGACCGTCTTGCCTATCGCGATTTCAGAAACGTAATTTTCGGGTATGCCGCCGATAAATTTAATGGGATTGCTTTTTATGATCGAATAAAGCGGAGTTCCTACCCTGACGTATTCTCCGGCAGAAACCAGCCTTTTTTGAACGATGCCGGCGTAAGGCGCCAGGACCCGCGTGTCTGCGAGTTTCTTTTTAGCCAGGTCCAGCGCGGCGTTTTTACCCTGAAGGCTGAGCACCTGAGTTTTAGCGTCGTCGCGGGCGTATTGCAGATCCGCCTCGGCGGCTTTGAGTTTGCTTTCGATGTCGTCCTGTAGCTGTTTTGAAGTGAGGTCGTTCTTGCGCAGCTCCGCTATGCGCCATGAGCTGGATTTTACGTTTTCGTAATTGGCGCGGGCTTTTTTTACGGAGCTTATGTTTTCTATATTGACTGTATTTACGTTCACTGAAGATGTTTCGATGGAAAGTTTCGTCAGCGCCTGCATGTAGTCTAAATTAGCCTGCCTGTATTTGATTTCATATTCGATGTCTTTTATTTTAACCAGCATTTCGCCGGAGGATATGGATTCGCCCATTTCTTTAGCGGTGCTTTCCACCACGCCGTCAACTTCGGCGCTGACGGTCGTTTCGAGGTCTGAAAAAAGCCTGCCGTTAATGTCTATAATCGTTTCGACCGTATCGATAATTACCGGAACGGTTTTTACGATAATTTCGGCTGCCCCGTTTTTCTGGTTGCGTCCGCCCGCCGTTTTCTTTTTTTCGGCGTTTTTTAAAAAACTTAAAATGCCGAGGGCGACGGCGAAAAATACGGCAAGAATTATGAATTTTTTGAACTTAGTAAACAATTTGTTACCATCCCTTTCTATTTTTATTTACAATTCAATTTTATACGCGTGAAAATTTTTCTTCCAGCGCTTCTTCGGTAAGAAAACCTTCGGCGCCGCCATTGGCGCCTATCTTATAAGACGCGAAAGCCGACGCGCGCGTCATCGAAAAATAAGGATCGCCGGTTTTGACGTAAAAGTAAACGAACGCTGAAAACAAAGCGTCGCCGGCGCCTATGGTGTTTATTACAGGCCGCAGGTTTAGCGCGTCGAAATGCCTGAAGGCGTTATCTTTTTTTACGTATAAAAGCGCGCCTTTCGCGCCCCTGCCGATTACGATTATTTCGTTAGAATAGCGCCGCGCCAGTTCGGCCGCGAAATCCCTTGCGCCGTCACCGATATGTTCGTCGCTTAAAAATAAAATATCGCTATGGCGAATAAAATCGTTGTTATAATCGTCTTCGGGCGATGAAAGCGCATGAACGTCGGTGGCGATTTTTTTATTCATTTTTTTAGCTTCGAAAAGCATCGGGCGGGAAAAATTGATATTGCATAGAACAAGCGCATCGCAGCCTTCGGCCGCCTTTATAAAAAGGTCCGGCGGGTATAAAGCGGCCTGGATATCTTTTAAATCGACGTGTATCTGACGCCTGCCGCCGTTTTCAAAGACGATTACCGACTGCGGAGTGCTTTGAATAGATTTTATGATGAAATCTGTTTCTATTCGGCGTTTTTTCATCTGCGCCTCGATGACCGACGATACGTCGTCAACGCCTGTAATGGAAAGCAGCCTGACGCGGGCGCCGAGCGTCGCGAGCGCCAGGGCCGCGTTATAGCCCACGCCCGAAACGGTCGAGTTTACGCCGCCGAACGGGTAGGTAACCGGAAAATATTCGAGCGGAAATTTATCTATTTTTAAAGTGGTTTCGAAATTTATCAATCCGGAAACCAGTATTTGAGGGAACGTGGAAATATTTTCCTCCGTATTTATAAAAACGGCACAGATAAGCCTGGCCGGGCTCGCGAGAATTTTATGGATAAGTTTTCAATAACTTAACATAACTTAATATTATTTTACCTGACGGGTTGAAAGTTCAATTTTTTTGAAAAATTTAATTTTCTTATTTATTTTTTTTCACTTCGATGGCGTTGTCTTTAAAAGTGTCGGCCCATATTATTTTGCCGGCCTTATTTATATAAACGTTTTTGTCCTGTATATAACCGGAAGCCAGCCCGTTTTTAAAATCGGTAAAAAAGCATTTTTTATCTTTGAAATCTATAACCGTCCGTCCCTGCCTGTCTATGAATACATTTTTTTTATCCAGCGTTATGCGGGCGAGCCCTTCTATGAAAATGGCCGCGTCTTTGAATTTGAAACCAGGCACCAGAAAGGTTTTTCCGGTTTTGTCGATATATTTATAGTACTTGCCCGTTTTTGCCAGAGCCAGTCCTTCGCTGAATACCGATACTCCGTCGAATTGAGGCTTGACTATTACTTTACCGTCTCCGCCGACAAAGCCGAATTTTTTGTTTTCTTCGAAAAATGCGGCGCCTTCTTTGAAACGGGATATATAATCATAGACTGGCTGCGCGGCGAAAGCCGCTTTTTTATCTATAAGGCCGTAGCGGCCGTTTTGCATTACGATCGCGTAGCCGGCGTAAAAATCGTCGGCCGATTCGAAAGCCGCTTTGATAGATATTTTTCCGGTTTTGTCGATGAATCCGTATTTGCCGTCTTTTTTGAAGCGCGCCAGTCCGTCTTTAAACTCCGAAACCCATTCGTATTTGAAACCCAGCGCTTCTTCGCCGCGCGTATCGATGAACCCGTAAACGCCGTCTTTTTTTACGGCCGCCAGGCCTTCTGAAAAATTGGAAGCGGTTTCGTATCTGGGCGCGATTATAGTTTCGCCTTTTTTATTTATATAACCCCATTTGCCGGCTATTCTTACGGCTGCGAGGCCTTCGGAGAAATTACGCGCCGCGTCGTATTGCAGTTTTATGGCGAGATTTCCGGAAGCCGAAACGAATCCGGTTTTATCGCCTGAGGTGATTACCGCCATGCCCTCGCTGAAATCGGCAGCCGATTCGAAAGCCGGCTTTATGACGACCTTTCCGGTTTTGTCGATGAAGCCGTATTTCTGGTTTACGCAAATTTTATATAAATAGCCGTCGGCCGCATGCGCGGCGGAATAAAAAGCCAGCAAAGCCGCCAGCGCCAGGAATATAATTTTACTCGAATTTCGGGATGTCGGTCTTTCCATAATAAATTCCCCCTTTATGACATTTTTTAATAAATATTTTCTTAAATACGCCCGAAAGGCGTTTGCTAATCTATTTCCTCGCCGGCTTGATCGTCGGCGTGCTGCGGCAACGCTATTATTTCCAGCTTTTTCATTTTGTATCTGAACGTGTCGCGGTTCAGGCCGAGCAGCCTTGCCGTATGGGACTGGTTGCCGCCGCTCATTTCAAGGGCTTTTTGTATTATCTTTTTCTCCACCGCCGTAAGCAGCGAGTCTATATCGATTCCTTTTTTATCTATGCTGTAATCCATTTCCGAAAGAAACGAAGCGTTCAGGCTCTTTCTGTCGCGCGCGAGCGCTTCAGCCCTGGTGGCGTTCGGCCCCGGTTTAAGGTGCAGATGATCGGCGAGAATATATTCGCTGCTTTCAAGAAGGATGGCCCGCTCTATCACGTTTTTAAGCTCACGCACGTTGCCGGGCCAGGCGTAGTTTTTCATGAGTTCGCACGCTTCGTCGGAAAGCTTTACGACCTTTTTCTTGAAAATCGAGTTGTAATGGCTTATGAAATGGTCGGCCAGTATTATTATATCGTCGATTCTATCTCGCAGCGGCGGAATATGTATGGGAATTACGTTGAGCCTGAAGTAAAGGTCTTCGCGGAACTTGTTTTCCTTTATTTCCTTTTGAAGGTCTTTATTTGTGGCCGCTATGATCTGGGCGTCGACGGAAATGTCCTTGACGCCGCCTACCCTTTTGAAAACCTTGTCTTCGATCACTTTTAAAAGCTTCGATTGGAGCGGGAGGCTCATTTCGCCTATTTCGTCGAGGAAAAGCGTTCCGCCGTCGGCTATTTCTACAAGGCCTTTCTTCTGGACTATGGCGTTTGTGAAAGCGCCTTTTTCGTGCCCGAACAGCTCCGATTCGAGAAGCGATTCGGATATGGCGCTGCAGTTGATTTCTACGAAGGGCTTGGACTGCCTCAGCCCTTTGTAATGTATCGAGCGGGCTATCAGGCTTTTGCCCGTGCCGGTTTCGCCTGTTATTATTACGGTGGATATGGGAATGTCGGCGAGTTTATTTATCAAATCGAATATTTTTTTCATTTCAGGGTTTTCGCTGAGCATCCTTTCCTGCTGAAAGTGCTTCTGCTCTTTCTGCTTGAGGAAAGTTATCTCTTTTTTCAGGTCGTTAGTTTCGATTATTTTATTGATGAGGTGTTTTAGTTTTTCGAGGCTGAAAGGCTTTATAAGATAATCGAAAGCGCCGAGCTTAAGCGCTTCTACGGCAGTTTCCACTTCGGCGAACGCTGTTATCATTATTACGTAAGTATCGGGCTGCGCCTGTTTGATCTTTCTTAAAAGCTCTATGCCCGAATAGTCCGGCAGTCTTATATCCAGCACGCAAATGTCCACGGCTTTTTCCTTGAATATTTTATATCCTTCTTCGGCGAATTCGTGAGAATAAACGTTAAAGCCGAGCTCTTTGAGCTCCGTTGAAAGGCTCCACCGCAGAAGTTTTTCGTCATCGACTATAAGTATATTTTTCATACGCACCTTTTTATTTTAGCCGGCGTCTTCGCAGACCGGCAGCATTATGGTAAATTTAGTTTCTTTGCCGGGGACGGAGCTTACGGTTATGTCCCCGTTCATGCTTCTAACGATTTTTTGCGATACGGCCAGGCCAAGGCCCGAGCCTTTATGCTTGGTGGTGAAGAACGGCTCGAAAATTTTATGGGCTATTTCCGCGGCCACGCCGGGGCCGTTATCTATGACTTCTATCATCATTTTTTTACTTTCTATGAAGGTCCTGATTTTGATTTCAGCGCCGGCGACTCCGGAAAGCGCCTGATAAGCGTTGATCACGACGTTCATGAATACCTGCGTGAACTGTTTTATGTCGATATTTAAAACAGGGTCGGTTTCCTGCGGCATGTCGATTGTTTCGGTTATCGAATCCGGACTGCCCGAGGTTTTAACGAAATTAATTATGTTGAGAAGGGTTTCGCGTATGCGGCACTTCGCCAGATTAAGCGGCACGGGGCGGGCGTAGTTGAGAAGGTTCGATATTATTTCGTCCACGCGGTTTATCTGGCCCGTCATTTCGTTTATGATTTCACGGTACGGGTCTTCTTTGGGAAACTTCGAAGATATTACCTGGACTGCGTTTCCAATGCCGGCTATGGGGTTTCTAACTTCGTGGGCGACGGTGACCGCAAGCTGCAGCATGGATTTTAACCTTTCATTGGACTCTTTAAGCGAGTCCGTCATCTGGTTGAGGGTATGGCCTAATTCGCCGATCTCGTCGTAGCCCTTCAGGTCTATTTTATAATCCAGGTTGCCCGCCCCGATTTCGCGGGCCGCTATTATAAGGCGGTTTATGGGAAATGTCACGCGGCGAGTGAGATAGTACGAAAACCACATCAGGCATATAAAAATGACGCAGACTATGGCTATCATATAGCTTACGATTATGCGGCTTTCCTTCGACGAATTGACCGTCATGCTGTTGATCAGGGCGTTATTTTTGATAAGCAGTTCCTCTATGTCTTTATGAAGGCCCTCGCGTTTGCTGATAAGCTTGGTCATTGGGATTTCGGCGGTGTCCCATACGTCGAACTCGTCGTCGTAGGCCTGGTATGTGGTTTTTAGCAGCGAGTTGAAGTTTTCGCGCGAGCTGTTAAGCCTGCTGAGCGTTTTCTTTAAATCGCGGTTCGAAACGGCTTTTTTTGCCTGGGCCATGAACTGCTCGATGTAATTGTCGAAGTCCTTGTATTTTTCGACGAGGTTCTGATCGAACATTATTTCCTTGGCTTTTTCATTGTTCAAAAGGTCGTTGGATTTTATCTGAAGGCTTTCGACGAGCTTCAGCGTTTCGTTGTAGCTGCTTATTATATCCGCGTTTTTATCCAGAAGCGTTATGTTGTAAATGGTAATGAGGCTCAAAAGCGTTATTAAAAAAAACATGGCCAGAACGAGAAGCCCAAGCTTCCATAAAATTTTATATTTGCTTCCGAAATTTATAATATTCATAGGCTAAAAATTTCTGGCCTTTTTAATTTTTTCGTAGGCGTCCTGTATCTGCTGAAATCTTTGAGTGGCGAATTTGACGAAGTCTTCGGGAAGGCCTTTGGCTATAATGTTGTCCGGATGGTAGTCCTTGACCATTTTTTTATATGCTTCTTTGATTTTTTCTATGCTGTCGGAAGGCTGGCAGCCCAAAACCGCGTAATAAGATTCCGCGCCGGCCTTGGCAGGAGAGGCAATAGACCCTTCGCTGTGGCCGCTTTCAAAATTATCGCGCCCGCCGGATGAATTTTGTCCGGAACCGTAGCGGGTTTTATATGATTCGTATTCGTAATCGCTTATTTTAAAAATATTTTTAGCGCTTATGATAAGGCGCTCTTCGTTTGGATGAAACTCTCCGTCTGAGTAAGCGAGATGTACCAGAAGGCCGAACATGGTCATTAAAACGTTGCGCTCGTTTTTAAAAATCGAATAAAACTGAGACGCCAGCCCTTCGAACGAATAGCCGGAATCCTTTGCGGCATTGAATATTTTAATGGCCATATCGCGTTTTTCGGAAGAAAGCTGAAGGTCTTTTTTTATAAAATCGTCCACCAGCTTTATTTCTTCCCGCGAAACGATCCCGTCCGCCTTGGCCATGAGCGCCAGAAGGGAAAAAACGACGAGAAAAAATATTTCCTGCGATTGCTCGCGGTTAAAATCTTCGCCTGCGCGGTTTTTTTCATAACCGCCGTAACCCGCTTCCGAATCCGGAAGGACGTCGCGCCCGTCGTAAATGAATGCGGTGCGGCAATTAGGGCATATCCAGCGCCCGCGGCCGCCGACAAGCACGTTTGCGCCGCAACCGGGGCATTCCGCCGCGCCGCGGCCGTTTTCGGCCGTGCCTGTTTCGCTGATGGCGTTTCCGAATACTGCGCCTATTATTCCGCCGATCGGGCCGCCGAGCATGAGACCGAAAAGGCCGCCCAGGATAGCTCCGCCTCCGCCCATTAAACTGCCTCCATATTACGCAATATTACGGTTTTAAAATATTCGATTATTTTTTCGCCGCAGGCCAGCACGGACGGAGTTATGTTCTTAATATAATCCGGCGAGTAATCGTATTCTATGCTTTCGGGCTTTATGCCAACGAATATATTTTGGGCCGCGGGTATTTTATGCTTGAAAATTTCGATGAGCAGGTTTATCGACATCGAGTGGGTTGAAATAGCGGCTTTAGAGTGCGCCAGCGAGTCTTCGTAAAAAAGGCGGGCTTCTCCGGGCGCGGCTAGCGCGTCGTCGAAATTGGCGCAGTCTATATAAAAAATGGTTTCAGGTTTGAAATCTATTATGTCGTCGACGAAATTTTCCGGAGTGGTGGCGGCCGATATGACCATAATTTGTTTTGAATGGTCCGCCGATGCAAATTTTAATGAATTACTGTAATTTTCAGCGTCCAGACGGCTTTCTACGACCGAACTGATTATGTGCGCGCCTATCGCGTCGTCGCATCTATTGAAGTTTCCGATGCCCATAAAGACAATTTTCGATGATTTGCCGACGGTTTCGTTTATTGAGGCGAAAATCCCGTCAAGCGTTTTAACGTTCGTTTTTTCGTTCAATTTAATCATTCCCGCTTGCTTATTTTATTTTATCATTATACAAAAATTAAGGACAATTTGCAAGAATTTACTTGATCAGGACGCTTAATTTTAATTTGCTCGACACCTGAAGGACGTCGCCGGCGGCGAGGGGGCATTCGGCGTCCGGCGTGAGCCGGACGGAATTCAGCAAAGCTGGATTTTTGGCGTCCGGATGGATTTTCACGTAAAAAACGCCGTTTTCAAGCTTAAATATTAAGTGCCGCCGTGAAACGGTATTGAACCTTTCGCAGTCGATAAAATCGAATTTTTCGCGCGAGTTTCTGCATAAAGACCGTTCGCGCTGGTCCTGCGTAAGGCACCTGGCGCAGCGTCCGAAAACCGTTTCGCCTTTTATGGTTATTTCGATTCCGTCTTCGGCCGAATATAAAATCAGGGCCGGCCCGGTTTCGCCGGCCGCCGATAAGTCGCGCCCGCAGTTATTGCAAAGCATGGAGTAGGAGGCGTTTGAAGCGCCGCAGCCCGGGCATATTTTAAATTCAGCGGCAGCTGAGGACGCCGCCGTAGCGGCGCCGTTTTCGATTTCCCCCGCCGGCCTTGCCTGAACCGGCGCCGCAGCGCTTATGTCGGAGCCGCACGCAAGGCATATAAGATCGCTGAGTTCGCACTCCCCGGAGCATACCGGGCAAATTTTACGGATGTTCACAATCGATCCCCCGCATTTTCATATATTCGTATAATTTTTCCATGTCGCCGCGGCCCGGTATTCCTATCATGTATAAACAATCGCCTACGAGCGAAAATTGCATGCGCCGGCCTTTCCATTCGGCCCTGTCGATTCCGCGCCCGTAAACGGCGGCGGCTCTTTTGGAAAGCAGCCTTATTTTCTGATTGTCTGAGCCGCGCCATAGAAGGCGGTCTCCGGCCGATTCTATAAAAGGCTCTGAAATCAATACGTCGATAGCCTTCAATATGCCCGCATGCTTTTTTTTGAGTTCTTTATACGCGTATCCCGAATAGACGAGTATATCTCCTTTTATAAAGTTTCTTAAAAAACGCGTCAGTTCGAAAAGCGCTTCCGGCTGAGCGAAAGGTTCGCCTCCTGTGATGGTCACGCCGTCCGCCGCTTGCAGATTTTCAAAATTTACGAGCGTATTTATGAACTCAGTGTAATCGAGTCTGTATTCTTCCGCGGCCTCCCATGTGTCGGGATTTACGCAGCCTGGGCAGCGGATCGGGCAGCCCTGAAACCATATTCCGAGGCGCGTTCCTGCGCCGAGATTATTGACCGGATAGTGGATTTTATTGATGTAAATGTCCATATGCTTTTTATGAGCCGACTTTTTATTTTTGCGTTCAAAGCTTGCGCGGCGTTTTTTGTAAATTAGCTGCCGCGTCCGGACGAATTTCCTTCGATTCGGGATTTTTTATAGTTTGGACTTTGACTTCCCCCGGTTTCATGCGCATCTTATGCGTAACTTCTACGCCGCGTCCGGCGAGTATTTTTAGCGCTTCTTCGTAATCGGCGCAAAATTCGGTTTCGGCTTCAATATCTCGTATTTCATGGCGTTTAAGAGCTTCGGCGGATTCGGAGCCGCCCGCGAGCCTTACTATCTGCATTTGCAGCATGCGGCCGCTTGAATTGGAAACCACCTGCACCATATAATTTTTCATCGACGGCTTGCTTATGAACATTTTTTGATTTTTTACAAGAAGAGTGCTGAATTTTTCTTGCGTTTCATAGCCTATTTCGTTGAACGCCGCTTTTATTATCTCACCCATGAGCCGGTTTTCGCAGGCCGTTAATTCTTCTTCTAAAACGGCCGCGGCGGAGGCTTTGATTTTTTCCAGGACTGCGATATCTTCTGATTCGCGGGCGTTTTTAATTTCAATGTCTATTAGAGCCGCTTTTCGCGGCGCCAGCGGTTGCAGCCTGGCTCGAATGGCGGCTGTTTCTTCGAATAACGCGGCGGACGCGGTTTCGGATTTAAGAAGCCTTTCGCAGTGAAGGGCGAAATCGGCCGCGAGCATGGCCCGCCTCTGGTCGTTTTCTTCCGCTCTTATCGCATCGTATCCGGCCAGCAGTTCCGGCACTTTTCTTCCGCCGTTTAAAACGGAAAATTTTGAAATTAATGACATCGATTTTTCGAGTACTTCAACGCCGTTTTCTTTATTTGAAGTAAAGCTTTTGTTTACTTCGAAAAGCTCCGCCGCGGTTTTATATTTTTTTATTTCAACGCCGCTTAAAAGTTCTTCGCAGCTTTCCAGGCGGAGCGATTCGATATACGCCATAGCTTCGCGGTATCTTTTTTTCATTTCCATTTCCGCTTCCTCCAGGCCAGCTTCAAAACGGGCAATTTCGGAGTAATTAAAACCGTCATAATCTATGGCGGGGCACCCGTTAATATCTATGGCGGATATTTCCTGGAGTTTTTTTCCGGCTTCGGATATTTTGCTGCCGTTAATGCCGATACCGCAGGATAAATGGGCGGAAGCGACGTTTTTCTTAATGTTTTCAAAATTCTTGATTTTTTGATGCACTTCGCCGCGAAGCTTTAATATTTCATGGAATATATTTTTCTTCATCTCTAAAACGCCGAACGCTATTTTTTTCATTTCGGCCAGAAGCGATTCGGCTTCGGACCGTCTTTTATATATATCCACGCCGTCTATGGCTTTTGCACGGCCGGCTATCTGCTTTGCCGCGCCGAACAGCGCGTCGAAATCTTTCAGGCAGGCCCGGGTGGGCGGGGCGGTTTTGAAGCCGCCAGCGGAAATTTCTGCGCCGAATGAATTAAGGCGTTCCATAAGCGACGATATTTCATCGCGGCAGAACCAAACTGAATTGAGTATATATTTTAATTCGAAACCTTTAGGCCCGCTCATATTTCACCTTTTTGGCTCTTATTCATTTCATGTGGGTAAGTTTATCAGTGAATAGTGTAGAGTGGATAGTGAATAGTGAAGGCTGGGGCTCGCCCTGCGAGCTCTATATATAAAAGAAACGCCTTATCGAATTTTCCAAAAGTCCTTTAGTTCTCAACTCTCCACTCTGAACTCTTAACTTAATTATAATATTTTACCCATACGATATGAAAAAGAACCACCTTTTTCAACCGTTAATAATGCTACATTGTTAGCGCTCAAAATTCTAGCAGAAGCCTGAAGCCGAGGTTCGCGTCGCGAAAGGCCGGCTCCAGATAATCCCTGCCGCAGCAGGTGCAATCCGCCGCGTCGTAACTCCAGTCGCCTCCGCGCGCGACACGCAAATTTCCGTGCGGCGGCCCGGCCGGATTTACCGCTTCTCCACGCGAGTAAGGCGCGTACCAATCGCCGCACCATTCTCGGACGTTTCCGGCCGTATCGAAAAGACCGAAGCCGTTAGGGAGCTTCTGGCCGCATATGCGGGTTTCCAGATTGGAGTTGCCCCTGTGCCAGCAGTAATCGCCGGCTGCGGCCGGATCGGCCCCCCAGTAATATTTGTCGGTGCAGCCTCCGCGCGCGGCGTATTCCCATTCGGCCTCGCTCGGAAGCCTGAAAATGCCGTCGGCGGCATTAAGGGAGTTTAATTTACCGATGAATTCGACGCAGTCGTTCCATGATATTTTTTCTACGGGATGATCGCCGCCTCTTTTGAAATAAGACGGATTGCACCCCATGATTTTTTCCCATTGCCTCTGGGTCAGCGGATATTTTCCGATATAGAAAGGCCGTGTGATAGTTACCAGGTGCACGGGTTTTTCGTCGTCGAAGCCGTCGTCGCAGCCCATCATGAACGAACCGGCCGGAATTCTCGACAGTTCTATGGATATGTTTTCGCCGATAGTCACGCTCAGTTCGGTGGCCTTAAGCGTTTCGATTTTTCTTTTGTAAGTAAGCAGGATGCCGTTTAATTCGATAAGCCGGTTGTAAAATTTATAGTCGTATTCGGGCCCGCGCTCGTATAATTGAAATATCGCCCTGTAAATCGATTCGGGGTTCGCGTTCGCAGGCGGGTTTGCCTGCGCGAAATATTTTCCGGCATTGGCGGCAAATGCCCCGCGGCCGATATTTCTAAAAAAACCGTCGACGAGTTTTTTGAAACTGTCATAAGCCTTTTCCAGAGAAGATTTGCTTATGGCGCAGCCGAAAGGCGTTTCGACGGCTTCGACGAGCTCGAACAGCGTATAAGGCCCGCCGGCAGCTATGGCGGTTAATTTTTCGGCGGTCTTTTCGATCGAGGCGCCCTGCTTTTCGCCGCCCGATTCGAAAGGCTTTATTATGACATTGTCGTTTAAAAACGCCCTGATTTTGGATTCGAGTTTTTCTCTAAAAGGCTTCGAATAAGACGCCAGAATAATTTTTGCCCGTTTTTCGATATTTCCGGCGGCACGCCTTAAATCGTCCGCTATGGGCAGGATGCTTTTATATAAGTCTTCTTCGCCGCTTATTTCATAACGCTTTTCGATTATTCTTATATCGGCGAGCTCTCCGAACAGTTTTTTTTCTTCTTCCGACGATTCGCGCCTCAATATTTTAAGAGCCGTATCGGCCAGCCAGTCGAAACTTACCAGCACGCCTTTGTAAATAAAAGGAAATTTTTCGTTGACCCGGCAGAAAAATTCGAACAGTTTTTCGTCGGGCCCGGCCGAAGCGTCTGCCGCCAGGTCTTCGATAAGAAACCTGGCGCGCTCGTCACCTAGCTCCCGGCTTATCCAGTTTCTCAGCCTGCCGGAAATGAAATCGGCCATGGCGGAGGCGTGGTTTAGGGCCATTGCCAGGCTTAGTTCTTCCAGCGCGTAATAATCCTGGCCCGCGAATTTATATGGCCTGCATTTGCGTCCCCGCGAAGGTTCCGGCCGTCCTGTCTGGTCCGGACCGGGGCCTTCGGCGAAATCGTCTTCTTCAAAATAATCGGCTATTCGCTTCTCCGGCGAGGCCAGAAAACGTTCGACCTCGTCGAACCCCCAGCGTTTATCAGGATTACGAGTAAGCAAGCCTTTGATCAATCCGGTAAAAATTCCTGCGTCTTTCACGCCCGGAACCGGCCTTGTGGCGAGCCAGTAGATAAGAGTTTTATCGTCGACGGCTTCGAACGGATGCCTGTTTAAAATCAATTCCAGCGTTATCAGGCCGAGCGACCAGTAGTCGGTCGCTTTTGAAATGACGCCGCTCATGGATTCGGGAGATGAATAGGAAATCGTCCTGTTCATATTAGTCTGATGCAAAGCCGCTTCGGATACCGATGAAATTCCGAAATCCGTCAGCGTTAATTGCAGAGGGGCAAAACTTTTTATGAGAATGTTATCGGGTTTGATGTCGCGGTGTATTACGTTTTTTGAATGTATTTCATAAAGGCAGCCGTTGAGGCTTTTGATAAATTCTTTTATGAATTCTTCGCTTGCGCGCCCTGATTTTTTTAGATGATCGCGTAAGGAACCGGCCGGAAAATAAGGCTGGATTTCATAAAAACGCCCGTCGCCGGAGAGCCCGTAGTCGATTATTTCGACGGCGCTTTTTCGGGGAAGCGTTTTTATAATCGCTAAAATTTCTTCTTTAGGCTTTATGCCGAAACGGTAATGTTTAAGAATGAATTTTTCGCCGGACGGCTTCTGGATGAGGAAAATGTCCGATTCGGCTGAAAAAACTTCGAGCTGTTTGAGAAGATTATAAACCGTGCCGTTAAGAATAATAAAACTCGCGGAGTTTATTGTTTTTGCTTCGCCGCAGGCCGGCGGAGATTCGACGAAAGTGGCCGGGCCGGAGGAACTTTGTGGCTGCGCGGTATTATCGGGCCCTTCTGAAATATTTTCTATGAAAGTTTCGTTATTGTCCATACGGGAGCTGCGGTCTTTAATGTTGTCGTTCATATGATTGCGCTCGAGGCCGTTATTTCTTTTTGACGGTTTTTACCGGCGTTTCGTGATTGGATCCGCCGCCGGAAGAACCGTCTTCGGTTTCATCGTCAGGCGAATCGTCTTCTTCCGCTTCATTTAACGGCGCTTTGCCGGAGTCATCTTCATCTTCTGCATCGTCCTGGTTTTCGCCGATTATCTCGTCGAGTATTTCATGCGAAACCGCGCCGCCTTTAGCTACTTCGCGTTTTTTCTTTTTGAGCTTGCGTCTTTTGGATTTGCTTATGGGGCCCGATTCCGGATATTTTAAAACGGCGGCCGATTCCGAAGTTATAAATTCGTCGATCAGGCCGATAAATACGCCGCCTATGACGAAAAAAACCGAGTAAAGCATGTAGAGCATAAAAAAGGAGCCGCTTTCGTTGAAAGCTCTGTAAAATTCAGGCATATTTGAATATTTCGACGACAGCCAGTAGAAGTTGACCGCCAGAAACGGCACGGCTACCACGCTCAGGCCGTAGGCCGCGAATTTTTTTCTCTTTTCGAGCCTGGCGAATGAAATTGCAGAATTTATTAAAAACGGCGCCAGTAGAGCGTAATAAACGAAAAAACCGTCCATGATTCCCGTGCTTTCGTTCTGGGCGTAAATTATTATATAAAAAAGAACGGCCAGCGCCATTGTGGCGATCAAAGGCTTGAAAAAATGTTCGGAAGCCGTTTTAAAAAGTTTATTTTCGATAGTATTTTTTATGAAATTTATTAGTTTTTCTTTCATTTTTGTTATCGCTTTACTAAAATTTTCAGGGCATGCGGCGCCGGCCGCCTGAGTTTTTATTTGGTTTTAAGCTCTTCATAAGCCAGGGCGCTTCTTAAGTGGCCGCCGCTTTTTTTTAATAACAGCCTGG
Organism: bacterium ADurb.Bin243; assembly: GCA_002069765.1. Lineage (GTDB taxonomy): Bacteria > Muiribacteriota > UBA9980 > UBA9980 > UBA9980 > UBA9980. The sequence goes on along the minus strand of MWBZ01000001.1, from coordinate 87,165 downwards.
CGCCGCCGAGAGAAACCGACTTTTCTTTCATCAGTATAGCCGCTTTGAGGTTATAACCCGACTGGCGGTATATTTTTTGAGCTTCGCTCATGTCTATGGAACACAGATCGGATAATATTCTTTCGGCCCGGTTTATAAGTTTTTTGCATGCCGGGATCAGATCGACCATGTAGTTTTGATATACTTTTCCCAATTTGATCATAGATACCGTTGAAAGCATATTGAGTATCATTTTTGTGGCGGTGCCGGATTTAAGCCGGGTAGAGCCTGAGATGATTTCGCTTCCGACATCCGGAGCTATGATCACGTCGAACTCACCGCGGTATTGCTGCGCGACGTTTTTATTGCATGTGAGAAGAACCGTGCAGCAGCTTTCGCTCCTGGCATAGTTCAAGGCTGAAAGAACGTAGGGAGTCATGCCTGACGCGGTGATTCCGACCACGACATCGTTTTTATTGGCTGCGAATTTATGCTTTTTCAATTCCCTTATAACCGCTTCGCGGTCGTCTTCTGCGCCTTCTATAGAAGTTGTGAGCGCTTTGCGCCCGCCCGCGATAAGCCCTATGAACATTTTCCGGGTTACTCCGAAAGTGGGTTTGATCTCGGAAGCGTCTAAAACTCCAAGCCGGCCTGACGTTCCGGCCCCCGCGTAAAATATACGGCCGTTAAGTTCCAGCGAGCGGTGTATGATGTCGATGGCGGCGCTTATGTTTTTATGCTCTTTTTTTACGGCTTCGGCCGCCGCGAGATCCTGCCTGTAAAAAAGGTTCAGTATTTCCTTTACCGGCATCGTGTCAAGATCGCGGGATTCGGGATTTCGCATTTCGGTTTTTAAGTCTTTATATTCGATAGCCATGTCAGTCCTCCGGGCACATTTCAATGGAATATCTCGCGCAGATGAGCGAAACGTCTTCCGTTACTTCGAAAAAATCAATTTTCGGGGCGTTTATATAACTTTTTAAATACTCTTTCATTATATTGCGGTAAAATTCGGACCTCAGTAAAACACTACCATTAAATAATATTTTGACCGGTTTGTCAATAGGATTCTTCAAATTATTTTTAAAAATGTGGCGCATTCCCATGGCGATGTTTCTTGCGGCGGCGAGAGTTTCTTCGAAATACGGCGTTCCTTCTACATTTTCGGAGACTTCAAGCATCAGGGGGGCGAAAGCGGCTATTCTCGAGGCTGCGCCGGGGCCGGTCAGCCTCGTTTCTTCGGCCATAGAGGCGATATCTTCATAGCCGCTGGCGCGGGCTATGCCGTAAACCCGTTCGTCGAGCGTGCCCAGCGCGCACTCGATGCCGTAGCGCCTTAAAAACCTCAGGCCGAGATCGAAGCCCGAACCGGGGTCCGAAGTTACGGGCCCGCCGCCGAAAATTTTATGCACTTCGTATGCGCCCGATTCGTTTTTAGCGCAGGCCATGACGACCGAGCCGGTTCCGCAGATAATTATAGCTTTTACGGCGTTATCGCCGCCGTTTTCCTTTTCAATAGTGAAATCTGACCAGTCCGAATGAAGAAATATTTTGTAATCCGGCATGAAATTGAGCGATTTTACGTTGGAAAATTCGGCCCGCAGCGTCTGCTCGAAATCGTAAAGCTCGCTTTTGTTGGAATAACCGGCTATAGCGAATGTCATCGCGGCGATATCGGGCAGAAAACCGCTTCTGGCAATAAGAGTTATTACGTTTCCGGCGACGCCCATGCCTCCGGCCGTAGAGATATTCGACGGCGTTTTGAGTTTTTCGCGCCGCACGACTTCGCCCCGCCGGTCGGCGAGCGTCATTGATATTTTAGTTCCGCCCAGGTCGAACCCGGCGTAAAGAGAATGCGCGTTCGTCATCCTTTAACAGCTCCTTCGGTAGCGCCTTTTATTATATATTTAGAGAAGAAAGCGAAAATCATTATGATCGGCACGGCCGAAACGAAGGCCCCGGCCATGAGAAGGCCGTAATCTATGGTGTGCTGTCCCTGCAGAGTGGCCAGTCCGACCGCCAGCGTGTATTTTTCTTCCGAAAACAAAACAAGCAGCGGCCATAAAAAAGCGTTCCAGTTGGATATAAAAACGAAGATCCCGAGCGTGGAAAAAGCCGGAAGGCTCATGGGAACCACGATCCTGAAAAAAGTGCCGAGTTCCGAGCAGCCGTCTATGCGAGCCGAATCCAGCACCTCGTCGGGGACGCCCTGCATGTACTGGCGCATCATGAAAACTCCGAAAGGCGATACCAGCGAAGGCAGGATCACCGCCAGAAATGTGTCGACCAGCTTTAAATCGCAGATCATTATGAATATCGGAATGCAGATTATCTGGGAAGGCACCATCATTACAGCGACGAAGCTCCAGAACATGACGTCGTTTAAAACGAATTTTTTCTTCGCCAGGGCGTATCCGGCCATGCCGTTTATTATAAGCTGCGCGAAGGTGATGACCAGGCATATAAAAAGAGAGTTTACGAACCACCTTGAAATCATCGAGCCGGCGAACAGCTCGCTGTAATTAACCGTTGTGAGCTTTGTAATATTCGAAAAAAACGATATGCTTCCGATCTTTATATCTTCCGGGCTCAAAAAAGAAGAATAAAGCATATATGCAATCGGAAACAGCGTGAAGGCGGCCCATATGCTTAAAACTGAATATATTAAAATGTTTTTTAAATCCAATCTCATATAAATCAATAATCGTATTTGAAATATTTATACTGCAATACCGAAGCGGCGAGGATGAAAACGAATAAAATCAGCGACATAGCCGAAGCCGCTCCCATGTTTAAATTGTTGAAGGCTTCCTTGTAAACTCTGTGCATTACCACTTCCGAAGAGTTCGCGGGCCCGCCTTCCGTCAGAAGCATGACGGGAGCGAAAACCTGCATCGCATCTATCGTGAGGCTTATGGCTAAAAACATGGTTTGAGGCAGTAACAGCGGAAACGTTATTTTGACGAACGTTCTGACCGGCCCCGCCCCGTCCACCGCGGCGGCTTCGAAGTAATCCTTCGGAATATTGCACAGGGCCGTGAGATAAATCAATAAAGCCCCGCCAGGCCCTTTTAGTATGGTAAAAACTATTATCGAAAAAAGCGACATCTCTTCGCTGGTAAGCCATCCGACCGGCTGGACCGAAAAAGCGGCGAGCGCCGCGTTTAGAATGCCGGATTTAAAATCGAAAATATAGCGCCATACGATGCTCAGAGTCACTATCGAAATGACCCCCGGAAGATAAAAAGCGCCTTTGAACCAGGTCTGAACGCGCTCCGAAAGCCTGTAGACCAAAACCGCAAGAACCAGCGCGATGCATATATTGGCGGGCACGACTATAACCGTATATAAAAAAGTGTTGAACATGGATTTGATGAAAACCGCGTCGTTTAGAGCATAAGTAAAATTTTCAAGCCCGCAGAAGTTATCGAACCAGCCGCCGGAGAAAGAGTAGCTTTGAAAAGATATCAGAACACCCCGCGCGAGAGGAAAGATAAAAAACACAAGAAAAACCGCTACCGCGGGCGCCATAAAAAAATAAGCCCATCTGTTTTTAACGAGATCGCCCGACAACTTTTTGTTGAAGCTAAGCAAAACGCCCGCCAGGGCTATGAATATAGCCGCGATAAGAATCCCGCCGCCGGTCTTCGCGGAGGGCGAATCGCCGGCTGCCGGCGATTTAAGGTCTTTGTTCGCCGCGGCGCCGCTCGCGATAATCCCGGCGATATAAGCGCCGGTTTCGGCCGTTTTCGAAGCGATTTTTGCAGCGTCCAGACCTCCGTCCAGAAGTATTTTCTGGCATTCGGATTTGATATGTTCGTCTATTTTGGGAAGCAGCGGATGAGCCGCCGCTGGCGCCGCATATTCAAATAAATCGAAGGCTTTTTTCATAAGCGCGTCGTTTTCGTATATGGAGGCGGCCGATTTGCGGGTCGGAAACTGCCCGTAATATTTGAGGACTTTCTGGTTTTCCGCGTTTGTTATGAATTTCGCGAGTTTTATGCAGTAATCGCGTTTGACTGAATCGCTCTGCCTGAAAACGAAATAGCCTATTACCGAAGAATGGGAGAGCGAGCGCCTGTCGTTTAAATAAGGGTATTGCGCAATATCGAAATCTATTTTTTTTTCCCTGGCAAGGGCCGGGATAGCCCAGATTCCAAACGGCGCGGCCGCGAGCGCCTGCTTTTCCTTAAAATCTATCCATATATCGCGTGTTTTCAGGCCGCCAGTTTCAGCCGGCGATATTTTATCGCGGTATATGAAATCATGCAGAAGGCTTACTCCGCCGGCGGCGTTTTTGAAATCTAAATAACCGCCGCCGTACATGAAAAGAAACGGGAGTTCCGACGTCTGCTCGCGCTCCGCCGAAAATCCGAAAGGTCTTATTTTAAGGGCCGAAGCTATGGTTTTCATGGCCGAACGGAATTCTTCGACGCTCCACATTCCGTCCCGCGGAAGAGCGGCGCCGGCTTTAGCGAAGAGCGCCTTATTCAAATAAATATAGTCGGTCTTCTGCGCCCATGCAAAACCGTAAGTTTTGCCGCCTGTTTTAAAGGAACTGATCGCCGATTCGAAATAATCGGAGGCGTCCTGCGGCGTAATATAATCGTCGACCGGCTCGATAAGGCCGCTGTGGATATATTTGAGCGGAAGGTCGGAAGACGATATATCGGGAGGCACTCCCGCGAATACGGCGATTTTGATTTTTTCCCCGCCCTGGTTCCATGTGAGCTTTGTGAGTTCCACCGATACTTCGGGATTAAGCTTTTCGAATTCGTCGCAGATTTCACGGAGCCATAAAAAACGGTCGTTCGGTTTTTTAGGAAGCGTTATACGAGGGAAGTCCCATACAGAAATTTTAATTTTACCTTCGGCGCACGCCGGCGGCGAAAATCGCAACAAAACCGCCGATGTGATGACGGCTGACAATATTAGAAATTTTATTATTTTAAACATAAGCGCGCCTTGTATTTTTTTTGTGAAAAACATAATGTCAACGCTGACCGCCCGGCCGGAAACCTATTGATTTTTAAAGGGCCTTAATTAATAAGTCAACCCCGCGAGCGCGGATAGAACAACTATTATCAAAACGAATAAAGCGGTTTTTCGGTAACCCATTATGGTTATCAGGGCCAGCATGGAAGAAAAAGAAACCGTCGGGCCGGCGAGGAAAAGCGAAAGCGCGGGGCCGTCGGCCATGCCGAAGTCCATCAGGAATTTGACGATAACAACCGATACGCAGGTGCCGAAGTACATGAACGCGCCGATTACGGACGAAGTCATGCAACTCGAAAGATTATTGCTGCCGAGGTATTTGACGATTAGCGACATCGTGACGAATTCTTTTGCGAAGCCTATAAAAAAAAGGCCTATGATAAGCGGTTTTAATATTTTATAAATGAAATGCCCTGTTCTTTCGAACCAGCACATATATTCTTCGCGGGTAAAATTTTTGAAAATGAATATGCCCAGAAGCGCCAGATTTAAAAACATAAGGCCCAGCTTCAGCCAGATATCTATTTTAATGGCCGAATGAATTGCGCCGTAGTTGTCGAGCTGCCCTATGACCATCATCGCGAATAAAAGAATGAAAAGCCAGGCGATAGTGCGCACGGGCTTTTCTATATATTCTTCGTCCAGCTCTTCGTCTTTGAGGCTGTCGTAATCTTTATCGGCTATCAGTTCGTCGTCTACGAGTTTTACGCCCTGATCGACGCTCGCCTCACGCGGTTCATTTCTATAAACTAACGCGAAAATCCAGCCCATTATAAAGCCGTGCAATACGGCGTAAAACGTTCTGTATGTCATCATTTTAAGTCCGAATATCTGCCCGGTGAGTATTACGGCCAATAAATTTATGGCGGGGCCGGTGGTCAAAAAAACCATGGCAGGACCTATGCCCGCGCCATGGCGGAAGATAGACGCAAAAAGCGGTATGACTCCGCAGGAGCACGCCGAAAACAGGAACCCTGCCACTGAGGCTATGGAATAGGAGACGAAAGAATTTACTTTAGGGCCGAGATAATAAGTTATGCTGCGTTCGCGTATAAAAACCTTTATGGCGCCGGAGATTAAGAACGCCGGAAGGAAAGCGCCGATTAAAAATTCTCCGAGGAATTCCCAGAGCTGAAAAAGTCCGCCTTTTGAGCCTTTAATAAGTATTTCCAGAATCAAGTCCAAAATTAATTCTTCCGTTCTAAGCGCGGTTGCGCTTTATTTTTGCGCGGGCAGGTTTAAAGCCCGTAAAGCTTTTTGAAAGCCTTTATCATTCCGATAGGGCCGGACATCATCATATCGCCGGCGACCGCCGAGTAATGGACTTTTAACGATGTGCGGGCGAATATGTTGCGGTTAGGGCCTGTGACTATAATATTTTTGATATTTTTAAACCCCGGCGGATCGAAATACTCCGCGCCGTTTCCTTCGTCGTTAAAAACTTCTTCGGACGAAAGGGCGCCGTCGCAGAAGTTTCTTATATGGCTTTCCAGCTTCGCCGGATCTTCGTCGTAAACCCACGAATGGTGTTCGTAAAAAGCCAGTATGCGCTCGTTTTTAGCGATTACGAAGATGGCGTGGTTGTTGCCCATGTTGACCATCAGATAGGGCTGTTCCAGCCTTTGTTTGTGCAGTTCGAAATGCTCGTCGTCGTAAGCTAGACAGCCCAGAAGAGCGGCCGGCGAAGAATCCATGACTATGCTTTTCATTGCGGGAAAACTCTTTGAGATGGCGTTTTCTATGGAAGTGAGCCTTAAGAAGGTGCCGGGAATTTCGCCGTTTTTATTACAAAAAAGATAAGGCGACGGAGGGGTTTCGCGGTTCAATATTTTTCGAAACTCGCTGAAACGGTGTATTCTGTCGGAGATTTCTTTTTTGCACTGGCCGTGGTCCTGGGCGCATACGCAGATGCCGTCGAATTCGTCTATGTTTTCGGCGCTGTTGGCGAAGAATTCTCTTAAAAAAGGCGCTTCGAACTCGGTAAAACGCATATAGATATCGTTGCCATCGATGATAAAATTTTTGGACGGCTCTTTTTGGAAAATGTCGAAAATGGTTTCGCCGATGATTTTATAGCCCATCTCCCTGACTTCGTCGTGGTCGTTTTTTACCGTGTAGGCTGCTTTGGGCGTTATATAAACGTCGGCTTTTCCGTCTTCTATGAGCGTGGTCAGCTTGTGCGCCAGAGGGCCGCCGCCGATGGTTTCGCCGCATATATATATGTTGCGCTTGTTTTCGAAGCTTATGCCCTTGAGCATCTTTAAATATCTTCTAAGCGGCGTCGGAACGACGAATTTAATGCAGTTTTCCATGTTTTTTCCGGAATCATACAAAAAAACGTCCGAGGTTCCCATACCTATGTCTATGGCTAAAATTTTAGGCATACGCATTATCACTCCGTAATCTGGAACGGTACGGCCTTATTTTGAGCGAGTTTTGAGCAGTAGCCGCACACCGGATTTTGAAGGTCGTCGCTGCAGGCGATAAGAAACGATTCGCGGCATATCGCGCAGACGGCGGCAGGCGCTAAATCGTCTTTTGCAGGCAGATTCACTTTTACTTTTTGAAACGAAAGCACGCTTCTTTCGGCTTTATAAAATTCATCTATGGTCTTTTCCGAAAGCGTGGAGCGGGAAGCGCTTTTGTAATCGCGGCTCTTGTTGAAAAATGCGAAAAGCTCCGGATATACGTTTTTATCGATTTTGCCGAGATCCATATATACCCTGAATCCGAGGGCGGTATCGCGATTGTAAAGCGTGAGAGCGTAACGGCCTATATCGAGAGCATCGAGTCGCAGGTATTTGTTTCCGACCGTACAGCCGGTTAAAACCTGGATAGCGTCTATGAGGCATACCCTGGTTTCGCATATGGCGTTTAGAACGTAAGAGTCGCGGTCGGGATAAAGCGAGTCCAGCAGCTCGTAAGCGTAATCCACCATATACACTCCCATTATAACGCCCGGAGCGTTTTTTACGTGAAATCCGAGCGTTTTTTCTATGAGAGGTTTAAGCTTTTCGTAAAGCATTTACATCACTTCGTTTCATGGATTATTTATCGGTCAGCCCGAGGTTTAATAATATCGTGCCGCAGGGAGTTATAACCGGAACTACAAGGTGCTTTAACTGCAAAGCGTCGGTTATGAGGACTTTATTACCCGTAAAAAGCGAAGGCGGAGTGAGGTCGAATTTATAACCGAGTCCGGAAAGCTTTGCTACGGCGGTTCCGGTGATCATGTTAGACAGCTCGTTGATGGTAGAGCGTGCCAGTTCGTTGAATTCTTTGAATTCTTCGAAATTCATTTTAGATACGACCTGCAGGGCGGTTTCCTGAGTCATGTCATAAATTACGCGCCCTTTGAGCTGACCCGTTAAGCCCACGAGAGCCGCTACGCCCAGAGAGGCGAGAGGCTCTGAAATGACCGTGAGTTTGGTTTTTTCAATGCTGACACCCTGCATAAACTGCTCTAATACGTACACTGAAGCTTCCAGAAACGGGTTGATATACTCGATTTTCATTTAGCGAATGCTCCTCGTTTATTTATTTTATTTTTGATTTGTTAAAGACAAAAGCCGTGAAGTTATTTTTGAAAGATGCACCACTTCGCAGGCCGCGTTTTCTTTGATGGCCACTTTAGGCATGCCGAAAACGGTGCATGACGTTTCATCCTGGGCGAGCGTGTGGCCGCCCGCCTGCCGTATAAGGCCGAGGCCCGTCGCGCCGTCGCGCCCCATTCCGGTCATAAGGACCGCTACCGTTTTTGCGCCCACTTCTTCCGCGAGAGATTTAAATAACACATCTACCGAGGGCCTGTGGCCCGATACCGGATCTTCTTTTGAAAGGCTTACCTTTAAAAATCCGCGGTCTTTTTTTACGCGCATATGAAAATTGCCGGGAGCAACGAGCACCCTGCCCACTTTGATGAGATCGCCGTCTTCGGCTTCCTTGACTTCTACCTGCGATTCGGAATTAAGCCTTCCGGCGAAAGCTTTAGTGAAAGTGTCCGGCATGTGCTGCACAAGCACGGTGGCGGGAAAATCCGGCGGAAGCATGGGGATGACCTGCCTTAAGGCCACCGGCCCTCCGGTGGATATGCCGATTCCCACTATGCACGACGAAACGCTCGCAGCCGGACGCGCCATCAGATTTTTTTTCTCGGGCGATATTATAGGCTTAACCGTTTCGAGTGCGGGTTCGCGCTTCAGCGTGAGTTTTTTTAGAGCGATCCTGTGCTTGTTATTAAAAGCTTCGATCACTTTTTCTATGATTTCAGACGCCACTTTTTCGATGTCTTTTGAAAGGCCGCCTAGCGGCTTGGAAACGAAATCGAAAGCCCCGGCTTCGAGGCAGCGTATGGTAAGCAGAGCGCCTTCCTGAGTGAGGCCGCTGAGCATAACTACCGGGCGCGGCTTATTTTCCATTATGCTTTTAAGGCATGTGAACCCGTCCATGACGGGCATATCTACGTCGAGCGTAATTACGTCGGGATTGAGCGCTTCTATTTTCTGCAGGGCTATTTGCCCGTTTTGCGCGGTGTCTAAAACGGTGACCTTTCCCGAAGCGTTTAAAATGTCGGCGATAATTTTTCGCATCAGCGGAGAATCGTCAACGACAAGGGCCGATATTTTATTCTTTTCCATATCGATCACACCGACCTTTAAATTTTTAAGGCTTTTGAAACAGCCGAAATTACTCTTTCTTCGTCGAACGGCTTGACTATGAAATCTTTGGCGCCGCTTTTTATGGCGTCCATAAGGGCTTCGCGCTGATCTATAGCGGTGATGACTATAACCTTGGCGCTTTTATCGTTGCGTATAATTTCTTTTAAAGCTTCTATACCCGTGCATTTAGGCATTATTATATCCATGGTGACCAGGTCGGGCTTCAGCTCTTTGTATTTTTCTATGGCTTCCAGGCCGTCAGCCGCTTCGCCGCAAATTTCATAGCCGCCGGATACCGTTAGAATGTCTTTTATCATCATGCGCATAATCAAAGCGTCGTCGACTATAAGTATTCTTTTAGGCATTTAATGACTTCCCCCCTGATTTTTATTTTTTAGTGAATTTAGCCATAGCTTTTTCTATCGTTTCGAACATTTTAAAATTATCCGCGAGTTTGCTCAGCTTGAGCAACTGGCTGAATTCTTGATTGACGGTAGAAATAACCAGAACGCCTTTGTTTTTTGCGCAAAATGAGGCTAAAGACAACAATATGACGAGGCATTTCACCGATTCTACTTTAACGCCGGCCGCTATGTCTATAACGTAATTGTAATATTTCGAATTAACGTAAGAAATAAGTTCGTCGTAAAAAAAAGCGGCAAAAACGTCGTCTAATGTTTCTTCGATATTGAAAATTATAACGTTTCCCTTAATTTCAGAATTCATCGCTTCCGCCTTTAAATAACTTTTTCGCCTACGTTGAAATGCATTATTTTAATCAGGCCGGTTTCGAGGTCGGCCAGTATTTTGCGCCCGCTGGTCCCGCCGACGTCTTTGGCTACTATTTTCAAACCCGCTTTGGCGAGCGTGTCGATAACGGCGGTTTGATTGCGCGAACCGATATCTACTACCGAATTGGCGCTGAAGCCGGCGAACATCTTAGCGCCGCCGCATATTTTACAGACGAGATTTTTTTTGACGGCGCCTTCTTTCTGCATTAAATCTATAAGGGCCGGAATTCCGCTGGTGGCGAATTTGGCCGGATTGAAACTGCCCGGCGCGGCGCCTTCCGGAGCGTCCGGCAACATGATATGCACCAGGCCTCCAAGTTTAAGTCTGGGCTCGTATAAGAACACTCCCACGCAGGAGCCGAGGACCGTCCTTAAATGCCTGGGAGGGGTCGCCACGTTCATCGCGGCCATATTTACGTTTATAATGTTCTCTTCGCTCATTTATTGTCTCCACTAGTGCCGTTGTTCAGCGATTTTAACATTACAGACAGAGAGTCGGGGGTGGGAAGTATGAAAAAATACCCCGATATTTTATTTTCTGACTGAAGGTATTCGGTGTCGATGAAAAACAAATTGTCGCCGTACATGGAATATTCTGAAAAAACGTTTGACATTACCGCGCCGCCGAGATCGCAGCAAACTACTGGAGCCGAAGGCAGCAGTTTGATCCTTAGAAGGTTGACCAGAGAGTTTGAAAACGAGGAGCCGACTATATTGCATGTTTCCAGAACGACCGACTGCACTACTTCGTCGGCTTCGCATGTGGTTCCGATAGGGCGTTTCAAGACCATATCTACCATTTTAAAGGCGTCTTCCATTTTGAAAATGAATAAGAAGTGCCCCTGGATATCGCCTATCAGGCCCGTGGCGGCGGCGAAAACTATCTCTTCGCTAAGCTTCATGTTGCGGCCGATTTCTTCGAGCGTGGTCATATTCACGTTTAAAACGTTAAGGACGATATCGTTTTTCAACCATTTCGATATTACTCCCGAAGCGTTTTCGGCGCTGACTTCAGCTATAATCCTTATTTGATCGAGCTTTTTTTCGTCTATCAGAAAATTATTATCGGCCATTAAGCTTCTCCTTATATTTTACTGAATAAACCCGGCGCGGTTATTTTATTATTTTGTTCAAATTCGCTTCAAGATTGTCGTCAATTATTATCAGGTGGTCAGGTTTGATCATTAGCTGATCCTGATTGAAATTTTTGTCCGAAGTCAAAAAGACCACGTCAATGCCTGAAAATTCGTCGTTAAGCTTTAAGACCGCGCAAAGCGAACGTCCATTGAATTTTTCCAGCACCTGAAAAGTGAATACGATGTCGCATCCTTTATTGCAAATATGCGTAAGTGCTTCCAGCGCTGATTTTGTTTCAAACACCTCGTAGTTTTGGCTTTCGAGAAACTTAGCGATTATGTTTTTGGTAAACCTGGCGTTATAAGCGATAACCGCCCGTTTCCTCACTCCCGTTTCCCGCGTCCTTTCATCGTTCCGCGCCGCCGTTTTTACTTTAAAAGGAACGGCCTTGGAGCCTTCCGATTTAAAAAGCGTTTTGACGATTACAGGATAATTTACGATTATATCCTTGAATTTTTCGGCGCAATTAATGTTTTGATAGCTCAACTGTTTCGTTTTTTTATAATTGGCTTTAATTGTACTGAAAATCTCAACAATCAGCTCGAGCGAGTCAATTATAAAAGATAAGGCATCAATTGTCAATATAAATTTTTTTTCGCGTATCAGCGACAAAAGATTTTCGAGCGTGGCGGCTACATCGCTGACCGGCTTGAATCCGTAAGTTCCCGCGGTGCCCTTCAATCCGTGGACGAGCCTGAAGGTGTCGTTTACGTCGAACCCGTCGATGTCTTCTCTTGATTTATCCAGCAAAACATCGACAAAATCGGCGATTTTATCGATCGATTCGTCTAGATAAGTAAGCTGCATTTGAATAAATTCTTCATCTAACAATTCTATGTCGTTCATATTTTTTCCTTTTTTTTAATGCATGAGCTGTTATTTTAAAACTCTTTTTATTATAGCGGGCACGTCGAGTATCAGCGAGACCGTTCCGTCGCCTAATACCGAAGCGCCGGATATGCCTTCGACGTTTTTAAAATCTTCTGAAAGCGATTTTATAACGATTTCTTCCTTGCCGATAAGTTCGTCGACGCAGATTCCTACAAGCCTGTTCGAGGACGTGATTACCACGACCGTTAAAACGTCTTCTATTTTAGCTTTTTGCGGTATGCCGATGACTTCTGAAAGCTGCGTTACCGAAAGAATTTTATTTCTGAGTTTTATGGTCAGCTCGCCTTCGACGGTATGTATTTCCCTGCTCGGAACCTTGGTTATTTCGAGCACTGATTCGAGCGGAATCGCGAATATGGCGTCGTCTATTTTTACTAAAAGCGCCGAAAGTATGGCCAGCGTTAGCGGAAGCCTTATCGTTATGAGCGTTCCGACGCCTTCTTCGGTGTTTATGGTGATAGAGCCTTTTAAGTTTTCGATGGCTTTTTTTACTATATCCATGCCGACGCCGCGTCCCGATATGTCAGTGACTTTTTCGGCGGTAGAAAATCCGGGCATGAAAATAAGGTTTACAATCTCCTGCTTTGAAAGTCCCGCCGCTTCCGCTTCGGAAACTATTCCCTTTTCGACGGCTTTTTTGAGCACCTTATCGCTTCTTATACCGCGGCCGTCGTCCTGGATATCTATGCATATATTCGAGCCTTCGTGATAAGCGTTTAAGATTATAGTTCCGGTGTCGTCTTTGCCTGCTTTCGTCCTTTCTTCGGGAAGCTCCAGCGCGTGATCGACAGAATTTCTGATTATATGAGTCAGAGGATTTCCAAGTTCGTCGATAACTTTTTTGTCGAGTTCGGTTTCTTCGCCGCGTATGACGAGGTTGACTTTTTTATTCTGCGCTTTGGCCAGATCGCGTACGACGCGCTGGAAGCGTTTGAAAAGCTGTCCTACGGGCACCATTCGAGTGTCCATTATGCCGGTTTGAAGGTTGTTGATGATTTTGCCGAGTTTATACGCCGCGGCGTTGAAGTCGAATATATAACTTTCGTTTTTAAAGAGCGACTTCAATTCGTTTTGAACTAATTTCAGCGTGGGAAGAATATTTTCGAGAAACGCGGAGTTTTTTGCGTTGTTTAGCTGCAGAGTATTTATGATCGTAAGATAATCGGCCGAATCGCTGCGCCTCGCTTCGATCGAACGGCGGCTTTCTTTCTTTCCGCCTTCCGGCGCCGCAGGCTGCGCGCTCAAAGCCAGCATGAGTTTTTCTATGTCGGCTGCTTCGTTGAAGAGCTCGTCCCTTTTTCTTTCGATGTTATATGTCATGTCTTCGAGAGTGAATATGAATTTTTTATTTTGAAAAATTTTGCTCAGCTGGTTTGAAATTTGAAAAAAATTGGCTTTTATGATGACCAGTTCGCCTATAAGATTTATAAGATTGTCGAGTTTGCTTAAATCTACGCGAAGCGTCTGGTTCGCCATCGAAGCCGAACTGTCCGGATCGGCGGCGCTCTGCTGTTGAGGTTTTTCGATAGCTGCGGCGTTTCTGGCCGTGGAAATGGCCGTTTGCGCCTGCTGCTCTTTCTGATGTTCGGACGACGATTTGATCAGGTATTCCTGAACATTTATTTCCTTTATCTGATCGACGTCGCCTAATTTTTGGATTTTGGAAAAGTCGGATTCCTGGCTCAAATAAATGAATGAAAATGCGTCGGTGTTGAGCTTTTCAAATTCGTCTTCCGATTCCGGATAAATTTTTATGACGTCGCCGTTTTCTTTATAGTTGCTTAAAACCAGCAAATAACGCATAGCTTTCATCGGCGCGTCGGGCTCGATGGTCACTTCTACGAGACACGCCTTTTTTTTCAAATCGAGAGCTTCTGAAATTATGGCGTTTTCGTATTCGTTAAGTTTGAATTCATGTGGTTTCGAGGACATTTCATAGCGGACTTCAGGTTCTCCGGCTTCGCTTCCGCCGTAAGCCGAAGTTATTATTTTGAGCCTTTCTATTTCCGCGGCGAACTCTATTTCAGGGCCGTTTTGTTTCGCCACGGCAAGAACGTTTCTCATTTTATCGGCGACGTTGAGAAGAACCGATATCAGCTCCGAGTTGACGATGCTTTGCTTGTTTTTAATCTGCACCAGAAGGCTTTCGGCTATATGCGCGAGCGAAGATATGTTTTTGAAACCTACCGCAGCCGACGAACTTTTTATACTGTGCATGACACGCAAAACCGTGCTTATATGTTCGCTATTTTGAGGGTCTTTTTCGAGCTTTAGAAGCGCTTCGTTCATCTGCTCTATTTCTTCGTAGGATTCCTCTATGAAAATATCCAGGTAGGAAGAGCGGTCGATCGATTGTCCGGACGAAGTTTTAGCCGACATGCTTTGCGGCATCGGCTTTCTTATATCCCTTATGCTTATGGAGTCGTTCTGGAGCTTTTCTTTTAATTCGTCGATTCCGTCCATCGTTTGATAGACCAGGTTGACTTTTATATCGTCGTTTTGAAGGTCGATTTGCGAGATATCGTGAAGGTTCTTGAGATACGGCGACAGAAAAACAATATCGCCGTTTTCTTTAAGCATTTCAAATAGAGTTTGCGGTTTTAGATATTTTTGGTAGCAGTCCCTGTCCAGAAGGAAGGAAATTTCAAAAATGTTGTCGGGCGAACGCTCCGCTATGAAAAGGTTCAGGTCGTCAAACTCGCCCAGCGTTTCAAGGACTTCCGGCGAAAGCGAAAGCGTTAAGTTGGCCATAGGAAGGCCGGAATCATTAACGGACGGCGCGGCCGCCGCGGCGATTTTAGCGGCCTGGGCCGCGTTTTTCGATGCGAGCGGTTTAGACGCCATAATGCATTCGATATCGGTTACGACGGTATCGATATCTACCGATTCGTCTTCCGGCTCGCCCGAAGAAACCGCTCCCACAAGAGCGGTAAGCAGGTCGAAGCACTGGAAAAGGACTTCTATAACCTCGTCTGTGAACTTCTGCTTACCCTGGCGGATATTGTCCATGACGTTTTCCATCTTGTGGGTAAGGCGGTTTATTTTATTGTAGCCCATCATGCCGGACATGCCTTTGATGCTGTGCGCGGCGCGGAACATGTTATTGATGCTTTCCGTTTCGTTTTCGCGATTTTTAAGCTTTTCGAGTTTTAAAAGCTCCGAGTTCAGGAGTTCGAGATAATCTCCGGACTCGGCCAAAAACAGGTCCTGGCTTTCTTTTAAATCGTCGTTTACAGGCATTTTTAAGCTCTACCTTTCGTCATATAAAGATATGTCGTGATTTTTTATTTCTTCCGTTTTGAAGGCAGCTTCAAAGCTTGCCGGATCGTTTTTGCTGATGAATAAAATTTTAAAATACAGTTCGAAATTGCCCTGATCTATTTCTTCCATCGTAGGAATAGTTTTAACGATTTCTCCGTGTTCCTTGAGGCTTTTAAAAAGCATGAACGCGTTGACCATTTTCATTGGAAGATCGGGTATGAATTCTACGAGTATGGAGTACATTTTCATGCCGGAGGCCTTTTTGTCCGAGATTACAAGATTTTCATAGGAAGTGATCTGGAATTTTTCGGTTTTTACGTCGATTACGCGCACGAGTTTTTTCGAAGGGCCTTCGTCTTTGAATTTGACTATCTGCTCTTTTATTTCGGAGTTGGACAGAACCGGCTTGATGCCTATGTTAATGGACTTCATGCATTCTTCGAAATACTTGAGCACGTTAAAAAGGAGCTCGACTTTTTCTTCGGTTATGATGTCCAGGCCGCTTCTTACGCGGTCCAGAATGGTTTCTATATCGTGGGCGACTTCCGACATGTTTTTTATGCCGAGCATGGCGGTGGCGCTTTTCAGCGTATGGACGGCCCTGAAAATTTCCTTGATGGCGTCGGAGTCGGCAGCGTTTTCTTCCAGCCTGATAATACTATTTGCCATGGCCGATATATTTTTTTGAGAGTCTATGGCGAACGATTCGTAATCTTCGAGAAGCTCCACTTCGTTGAATATTTTTTCCGAAGGCGTCTCCTGCTCTTCTTTTACCACTATGCCGACGGTCCTGACGTTTGAACGCGCGGTAGATAGTTTTGCCGCTATTTCGTCGGGGCTGTAATTGGAAAGTATGAAAAATTTGATGCGCATGTCGAAATTTTCCGGCGAAAAATCTTTTATGTTGTCAGGTATGGCCGTGGTTATAGGCACCACGCAGAGCAGGTCTCCGCAGGATTTTGCCACCTGATAAATGTCGAAACGCGTTTTTTGAGCTTTGATAATATCGGTTTCGAGCATGAGGTCCACTTCGTAAACGGGTTTGCCGCTGTTGAAAGCGTCCAGAAGTTTACCCTGGTAATTAAGGGCGATCTCGACTTTGGTCATGGGGTCTATGTCTGAATCGATTTCCACCTTGAATTTAGTCATGCTTTTTTCCGTCTTCTTTTTGATCGCATGCTTTTCTATGGCGGCGATCACCGATGCGTCGGTTTTTGAGGCTTCTGCGGCGGCGCCGGGCGTAATGTCCGAAGCCGATGCGGCGGCGGAGGCCGATTCCCGGCCGAGCGCCAGATTGATTAATTCGGGCACGTCTATGATAAGGCCGACGTTGTCGCCGCTTAAAAGCGTTGTTCCGGAAATTCCGCGCACTTTGCCGAAACAGTCGTCTAAAAGCTTGATTACGACTTTTTGAGGCGGCAGGAACTTATTGACGCGTATCGCGATCATCTCTTCGCGTTCGCGTATCACGACTATATTTTTAGTGGTTTCAGGGTCGGCGCAGCTGTAATTCATGTTGAGGATAGAAGTGAGATCGTAAATCTGAAGAGTGCCGCCTCGAAAGATTATGGAAGTCTGGTTCGCCACCGATTTGAAGTCTTTTTCGTTTACCGAAAGCGTCGCTACGACCATTGAAATGGGGATGGCGTAAATTACGTTATCTACTTCTATCATTAAGGCGTCCGTGATATTTACCGCCGAAATAATAGGTATTTTAAATAAAAATCTCGTGCCCTCGTTTAATCTGGACTCTATTTTTATGCTGCCTTTTAAGCGCTCCACGCTCGTTTTAACCACGTCCATTCCGACGCCTCGCCCGGAGACCTCCGACACTTTTTCGCGCGTGGAAAAGCCGGGCAGGAAAATAAAATCATATTTTTCGGATTCGGTCATTTTTTCGATCTTTTCCTGGGTGGCAAGGCCGCGCTCGATTGCTTTCGCGCAAACCCTTTCAACGTCGATGCCGGCGCCGTCGTCTTCGACGTCTATGTAAATGAACCTGTCTTTTTTATAGACGTTAATGGTAATGGTGCCTTCGGCCGGCTTGTTTTTCATTTCGCGCTCGTCGGGTGTTTCGACGCCGTGGTCCACCGCGTTTCTGATAAGATGTATGAGGGCGCCGTTGAGCTCTTCTATTATGGCTTTATCCACCAGAGTTTCACTTCCGCTGGATTTAAACTTTATCTTTTTTTCCTGCGTTCTGGCAAGATCGCGTATAAGGCGCTGAAGCGTGGTCATGGTGTCTTTGAATTCGACCTGCCGGACGTCCATTACCGTTTTATGAAGATTATTCGCGGTTTGCCTGGAAGCGATGGTGATCTGCTTGACGATATTTAAAATCAGCTTGCTTACTGGCCATTGCTTTATATAAGCCTCCTCGACTTCTTTTTCCAGAATTGCGAGTCTGGTGCCGGTGATTATTACTTCGCCGGTCTGGTCGAGCAGTTTATTTAAATGCGACATTTTTACCTGAATCGTTTCTTCCATAAAATTTGCATCCTTTTTATTTTACCTTAAAATCTTAAAAACATCATGCGTGGCAGCGGCCGCTGAAAAGCGATCCTAGCGTTTATAAACCGAAGGCCTCACGTATTTGAACTTGGATTTGATTCTCATAAGGCTTTCGGCGTGTCCTAAAATTAAATATCCATCGTCGTTTAACGCATTGTAAAGGTTTTCTATCACATGCGTCTTGGATTCGTTGTCGAAATAGATTAAGACGTTGCGGCAGAATATGCAGTCGAACTTCATCAGCGACATGTTTTCTTTAAGATTGTGGCGCCTGAATTTGACCATTTTTTTAAACTGCGGCTTCACTATATATTTTTCTTCGCTGTGCGGAGCCAGGGATTTCTGGCGGTCGAAGTATTTGTTTATGGCGTAGTTGTTGAGGCGGGACACCGCGTAGGGCCCGTAAACGGCTTTTTCGGCGAAATTGAGCACCGTGACGTTTATATCGGAGGCGAGTATCTGGATATTCCAGCATGGATCGCCGCCGAGAACTTCGGCTACGGTCATCGCGATCGAATAAGGCTCTTCGCTGGTGGAAGATGCGGCGGACCATATTTTGATGGTCTTATTTCTGGCGATTTGCCTCTTTTCCACTTCCGGTATTATTATATTCCTCAAAAAATCGAAATCGGTTTCATGGCGGAAGAAATATGTTTCGTTGGTAGTGATAGCGTCGATGAAATGAGTTATTTCATCCTGCGCTTTGACGTCGTTTCTGGAAATATAATCGTAATATTCGCGGTAGGAGCTGTGATTGAGAGTATGAAGGCGCTTCCTGAGACGGTTGGAAACAAGCGCCATCTTGGATTCTTTAAGATGTATTCCCGCGATTTTATATATCAGCTTGGCGAAGAGTTGGAACTCTCCCATTGTTAGAGGGGCATAATTTATTTCGGCCAAATTAAACGCACCGCCTGTCTTGTTAAATATTATTCGCTAAATAGCGCTTTCTATTACGTTATGCTCTTCGGACGACAATATTTTATCTATGTCGAGCAGGATGAGCAGCCTTTTTTCGAGCTTTCCGACGCCTTTGATATACTCACGGCCCGCCGTCGAAACCGCGGGCGGCGGAGGCTCTATCTGTTCTTCAGAAAGCCTTAAAACTTCTGACACGCCGTCCACTATTATGCCTACGATCCTTTCGCGGACCGACACCACTACGATTCTTGAATCGATGGTTTTTTCGGCGCATGAAAGGCCGAAGCGCTTCCTGAGGTCTATTATTGGAATGACGTTGCCGCGCAGGTTTATAATTCCTTCTATAAAGTCAGGCATTTGAGGGACTTTCGTTATTTCCTGCATCCTGATTATTTCCTGGACCTTCATTATGCTCACGCCGTATTCTTCTACGCCGAGCCGGAAGCTTACCAGCTGCTGCTGCTTTAATCCCTTTTTTTCTTCAGTCGACATAACGCCTCCAATTAAACTGTAAATTTATATTTTTTTTAAATAACTGACGGCTTCGCTTTCGCTCGTAGTTATTTTAATAATTTTATCGAGATGGACGACTTTAAAGATATTTTGTATTTTTTCCGATGCGTTGATCACTACGAGATCGCCGTGCAATCCGGACAACATTCGTTTCGACGATGAAATAACTCCGATTAAATGAGAGTTGATGTTCTGCAGTTCTTTTAAATTAATAATTATTTTATTTGTTTTTTTTGCGGCTTCTTCAATTATGATTCTGAGATCGTCTTTGAAAGTAGCCAGATCGTCGCCGTCTATGTCGAATATAAGTATTCCGTCTTTGTTCCGGGTTTTTAATGACATTACCGCACCGCCTTGTTAATCTCTTTTTTTCGACATCGTTATCCGGTTGCCTTTTTCGTTGAATTCAATGGAATCCATGTATGAATTTATCAGAAAAATCCCGCGTCCGGATCCCGCGTATATGTCGTCGTTTAATTTGTAGCTTTTAAGATCGGGCACTTTAAATCCCGGGCCTTCGTCTTCGATGGTTATTTTTACGTCGTCTCTGCCGAAGGCTATTTCGCAGGTGACGAACTTATCGGGGTCGCTGCCGTTGCCGTGGCATACGGCATTAGTGAAAGCCTCAGTGAGGGCGAGTTGTATCTGCCAGTTGGAACTGAAACCGTAAAATACCAGCATGCTGTTGAGGTAGTATGAGATTTCCTCGAGGTGCTCGACTGCGGATTTGATTTTAAAAACGCTTACCGCCGACTGCAGGAATGTATAGAAATTTTTCTGCTGCCTGGAGGCGGCGTTGGTTAAAAAGGCCTTCTGGATTATTTCACGGACCTCGTTTATATTGACGGGTTTGGTCATATAATTAAAGGCGCCGAGCTTGAGCGACTGCACGACGTTGGTTATGGAGCCCGCGGCCGTAAGGACTATTATTGGAATGCTCTGATTGATGTCTTTGATATTTCTGATAATATCCAGACCGTCGAGTTCCGGCATGTACATATCGGTTATCACGGCGTCGAATTTTTGAGCCTTGAAAATCTCGAGCGCGGTGTTACCGTTGATTTCAGCCACCACGTTGTGTCCTTCGGATTTTAAGAATTTGGAAAGCAGCCTTAATATCGATTCGTCGTCGTCGATAACCAGTATGCTCCCTGTCATTCTGTTTGGCATCGTAATCTCTCCTAGATAAAATTAACTTCCGGGCTGTTTATTTGCGATCGCTTCTTCTACGTTTTTGTAAATCGTGAATACGCCTATTAAATTAGCCACCCTTAATATCTGCTGAAGCGAATGAGGTATCTTCGTGAGCGACAGGAGTTTGTTCGATTTGTTGAACGTCCTTTGCAGAGAGGCCAGAAGCCCTATGCCTGATGAAGAAATGGACTCTATCTGAGCGAAATCGAAGATAACGTGCGGAAGGTCTTCAGGCACTTCTTCGCCGATGTGATATTCGTTTATCAGCTTGTTTCGAAGATACATCGCTCCCTGCTGATCGAAATTGCCGATGATCTGGAATACGATGTAATTATCGCCTTTGATGGTGTTAATTTCCATAAAATTTCACACTGTCCTTGTCGTTGTGATTTTCGTTATCCGCCCGGCAGGCGTTGATTTTAAGCAAAATGAAAGCCAGGTCGTCGTGTTGAGGATTGCCGCCCAGGTGTTTTTGAATCCTGTTTAAAATCTGGCGGCCGATATGCTGAGAATTTTCGTTTTTATTGGCGGTAATAATTTCGTTGATTTTGTCGATCGAAAAATTTTGAAAATTTATATTATAATTATCGCAGACGCCGTCGGTATAAAGGAATAAAATGTCGTCGGGTTCCAGAACGGTCTTGTGCATGAGGTATTCCGCCGATTCAAAAATGCCTATAATAGTGCCGCCTGATTCGAGGCGCTCGAACGAGCCGGCGGCGGCCCTGTATAAAAGAGGCGGCTCATGGCCGGCGTTCACGAACGATAAAGTGCCGCTTTCCGTGTCGTAGCAGGCAAAAAAGGCCGTGGCCATAAGGTTTGAATGCGTTTCGGCGCACATGGAGGCGTTGAGCCTTTTTACGATATTATCGAGACCTTCGGTGGTTTCGGCGAACGCTCTTAAAAAGATGCGGATGGTGTTCGCGAAGATTGCAGCGTGCACTCCGTGGCCCTGCACGTCGCAAAGATAAAATAACAATTTTCCCCCGCCGAGATCGATGAAATCGTAAAAATCACCGCCGATATCGTAAACGGGCTTATAGATGCTGAAAATATCTATTTTGCTGTTTTCCGGATTTTTTTTCGGAAAGGTGTTTTCTATGATTTTTTTTGCCGCTTCGATATCGCTTTTTAATTCGATTTCTTTCTGGTGCTGGCAGAAGGTATTGTTGATAAGAATCTTTAATTCGTTTGCGCGGATAGGCTTTTGCAGAAAAGAAACCGAGTTCGTTTCGCAGAATTTCATCGTATTGTCATCGACAAAACTGCCCGTAACCAGGATTATAAGCAAATTTGGAAAAAGCGCCCTGGCGTCTTCTACCAGGCGCAGCCCTGAGTCGGAAGCTTCCATTTTTATGTCGGTTATCAGCAGCGTAATGTCGTTGGTTTTTATGATTTCGAACGCTTCCTGCGCCGTGAAAGCCGAAATTACTTCGTAGCCCCAGAAAAGAAGAGCTTCTTTTAAAAAATCGATGATGTAAGCTTCGTCATCGACTATTAAAATTTTAAAAGGCTTTATAGAGCTTATATGATTAGCGGCTTCCATTAAAGCTTAGCTCCTTATTTGAATATAAACGGGATCCCGGTTATTAATGGCCCTGCATCAGCACGGGCGTTTCGGGCCTTGTATTTTTTATCAGCAGGCCGTTTAAAGTTTCTGTGATGACCGGTATCTTGTAATCCGCTACGGCATGCTTTTTCAGCAGTTTTTCCAGGACGGCGGCGGTGAGATCTACCCCGCCGCAAACGACCATTCTGTTCAGCACCTGATAGCGCGCGAACAGCCTGGCTATTTCTATGCGCCGGTTCATGAGCTTTGTGCATTCGTTTTTGACGTATTCTTTTCTGGCGGTTATTTCATTGGTAGCCATGGTATCGGCCGGCCCGTCGACGTTTTCGATGAGATAGCTGTAATTGGCCATGGGAGGGATATTGGTCTTTATGGTCGAAACCGGGGTTTCGTAATTATTGAACGTTATCATTTCGTTTGGGGTGAACATCGAGATATAATTAGAATTTAAAATTACGGGAATTTTCTTTTCGGCGGCCACTTCTTTAAGCGCTTCATCGATTTCGTCGAGAATAGAGTTGAAGAAATTTTTACTGTCGACGTCGTTGAGATAATCCACTTCGCTTATTTTTAGAATGACGTTGTTCATCTCATCGTATTTTTTCTGTTTCTGGTCGTCGAGCTTTTTCTTTTCGTCGTAATAATCGCGGTCGAGTTTGGACAGCTGGTTGTGATATTCGTTGGTTCTTGTCCTGCGGGTGTTTTCATCGGTAAGCTTGGTATATTCTTCGGAGTATGCCTGATTCGCTACCGCCTGTTCGCGGCTTACTTTAACCCTCAGCTTATTGATTTCCGATTCTATTAAATCCAGGGAGGCCTGTATTTTTTTTATTTCAAGTTCGGTATTTTCTTTTAAAATTTTATATTTTTCCTGTCTATCGCGTATTTGCTTTAAAAATTCGGTTTTTGAGATGCCGCCTTTTAAGGGCCTTAGAAAAATATTGGCGTCGTAGGAATAATATTGCATTAATGGGTGAAAAGCCAGAATGGCGGCCATATCTACATAGCCCATTTTAAAATTCTGCCAGGCGTCCTGTTCTTTTCCGCCTTCTTTTTTTGATTCAGCCGCAGCTATGCTGCATAGCAGGGCCATAGAAATAAAAATCGCAATTATCATAGCGCCGAAAAATTTTTTGAATGAATTCAATTTTATCACCACCCGTGTATATATATACCAGAATTAACACTTTAAATCAAGATAAATTTACATTAATTGAAAAACCTCGGGAGCATTAACTGCGGGTTAATCAAAATCCGCTAAAGGCAATCAGTATGGCCTTCAACGGATTTTAATTCAACATTATTAAATTTTGTTTTGCAATCGAAAATTAAGACCGGCGGCAGACCTGCCGGCAAGGGAATCGGTTTGATTCTATGGAGCTGGCGATCAGGCTTTTATATCTATAGAGCCGTCTTCTGAACCGCTCAACTTTTCGGTAATATTGAACTTCATCTGTTTATTTGCCTGCTCCAGAAGTTTTTCGGCGGTTTGCTCCTGTATTTGACCTGACTTTTTAAGCATTTCAAGCGCCATGTACATTTGAGCGCTTACTGAATTTACGCTACTCATTAAACCACCCCTCCCTGTTTCGAGTTTTTAAATCCTTATATTTTTATTTTAACATATTTTGACGTTAATTTCAAGTGTGAACGGTTATTTTTTTAACCGGCTTAAAAACTTATGTTAAAAAACCACTCTTCGAGTCCATTTAAAAATGTTTCGCCGCATTCGCCGCATTCGTTGAAGGCGAGATGAGTCAAAATTGTTTCCGAGCCGCATTTTTCGCATTTTAAATCAGTCATGTAAATCACCTCTTTGTCAGGCTGGTTGTTTTTAAGTAATTGTTCCCAGCTTGAACGTCTAGTATTTATAAAAGTTAATCCAGAAACCTAAATCGTTTAAAAATGTATTGCCGCATTCAATGCATTCGCAATAGTTTAAATGATTTAATACAGATTCTGAGCCGCATTTTTCACATTTTAAATTAGTCATTTAAATCACCTCTTTTTCCTGCAATGTCTTAGTGCAATAACCGTGCCAAATAAAAAAAACGCCTTTTAAGGCGTTTTTGCCGCTTTTATTTTTATAACCGCCCAGCATTTAGTGCATTTAATGAGCATTAAACCGCCAGTGATTAAAAAATGAACAGTAATTTATTGACTGATATTTACCGGCGAGGTGTCTGAAGAGCCGGTCTTTCTGGCTTCTCTTATGCGATTAAGTATCTGCTTTAATTTTTCATTATAATCGGAACGCGCGGTCGTTAGAGTTTCTGCGGCCGCGGAGGAATTGTGCTGGATTTCCGCCGTCTGTAAGAAAGTTTGTACGGCAGCCGTTTTATCTTTGAAGATTTCGGTTTCTTTTGTTTCTATTTCTTTTGTCGATTGCGCGAGCCGGACTGAACCGGTATTTATTTCGCATGGCTGTGCGGCGGCAATTTCGACGATTGCCCGGTTAGTATAGCTTGCGGGAACGTCTGAAAATTTTATTTCCCCGGTTACGGGCGCGGGGGGCGGCATCAGTTTTACTTCGGCGGTAAGTTCGGGCAGATTGATCGTATTTTCGCATCCCAGCGAAGGCTTGTCGGGAGCGCCGAAATAATAATCGGTATTTTTATCCATGACGTTAAGCGAATTAGAGCTGATCGAGGCCGAGCGGTTTTCGGTTTTTTCAAGAAGGTCGGCTTCGATGTTTTCAACCCGGTCCAGCGAAGGTTCCGTGGAGATTACCGGAGTTATGAACATTACTATTTCAGTGCTCATTTTATCGGTGCGCACGTTTCTAAATATCTTGCCGAGGCCTGGAAGCGTTGAAAGCAGCGGGATTTTAAATACGGTGGTCCTTTCTTCGGAGTTTATAAGGCCGCCGATGACCGCGGTTTCGCTCGAACTGAGGCGCACGACCGTGACGGCGTTGCGGGTTCTGATGTGCGGATAGCCTTCTTTAGTGTATTCTACGACGGAACTCACCTCGTTATAGATTTTGAGGGTGACCTCGTTAGCGTTATGTATTTTTTCGACCTGCACCTGCAGCTTGATGCCGACGCTTTCCCACTGGACGGTTTTATTGAGCTGGACGCTGTCGCCCGCCGCGGTTTTTGACGCGGAAGTTATTTCGATCGGGATTTTATCTCCCACCTGGATTTCGGCCTTCTGCTGGTCTAATACCTTAAGCTTTGGCTGCGCGAGGACTTCCGCGGCGTTTTCTTTTATAAGAGTGTCTATCAGGACCTGGTCTTTTAAAGTGGCGAGCGACTTGAGGTTTATAATCATATTGGAATCGTTTTTGAATTTTACGCCGAGGTCTTTGAGCCTGTCGCGCTTTATTTCGACCAATTTGAGATCCACCGTAACCTGCGGTTTTTTATAGTCCATGCTGGCCACTATTTTTTTTGCCGTTTCGATGTTTTCGGGGGTGTCGATCATGACGATGCCGTTGATGCGCTCGTTCAAGGATACTTTCGTGTTTTTCCCTATGGTCTTTAAAATGTTTATAATTTTTTTGGGGTCGTCGTTTTCGAGTATGAAAACGTGCGATGAGAGCTCTGATTCATAGTCGGCCGCTTTGAGTTTCGGGAAAATAAGAAATGTGTTGGAGTTCATTTTTTTCAGCATTAGGCCGTTGGTCTTGACGAACATTTCCAGAGCCAGTTTTACCGGCATATTTTGAGCGAAAAAGGTTATTTTTTTGCGTGGTACGCTTTCGTCGAGAAATAAGTTGGATCTGGTCATTTTAGAGAATATTTCGAGCACTTTCTGGATTTCCGTATCTACAAAAACCAGCGAATTCAGTGAAACCTCGTAATATTCGGCCGCCGCGGCCGGTTTAAGTGGAAATGCGGCCGCGATAATAATCGTCAGAAAAATTATCGCCGATACGCGAATCGACGCGCTTAAAAAATTTATCGAAATCATGGTTTCTCATTATATCATAATGTTTTAATCAAAGTCAATATTGTATTGACAATTAAACGAGATTATGATAGGATTAAAATTGCCGAAAAATTCGCGTTCGGCGAAATTAAAGAAAAGGTTTGCTATGGCTAAAAACAAAAACAACGACCGCGCATCCGAGCTGCTGGAAAAGGCTATGGATAAGTTATTTTCTAAAAAATCCGAAAGCGCTCTCAAAGACCTGAGGGAGGCTTATTTAATAGACAAGCATAACCCGAAAGTCGTCTCGGCGCTCGCTCTGTGCTATATGATGATCGGCGACAGGCAGAAGGCCATCGAAATGTATAAAAAATCCATCGAGCTCATGCCCGACGACACCAGGCTTTATTATTACCTCGGCCGTCTTTACATAGAAGAAAACAAGCAGGTCGAAGCCATGTCGATTCTCTCCACCGGCATATATAAATGCAAGGAAAAGCTCAAAGCCAGGCCCGAAGTAGACACTTTTATAGATCTGGCCAAAATATATGCGTTTCAAAGTCAGCACGAAGAAAGCGTTTTAACTCTTTTTAAGGCGCTGAAGATGGACGAAGGCAATTTTGAAATTTACCGCATGCTCTCGGAAGAATATTTTAATCTCGCCCTTTACCGCGAATCGATCGTAGAAGCCGAAAAAGCTATAAAGCTCAACGGCGGCGATTCTGAATCGTTCCTTTATGCGGGGCTTTCTTTTCACAAACTCAACGTTATGTCTAAGGCCCTCGAATATTTCAGCAAATCGCTCGCTCTAAATCCCGCCCAGCCGGAGCTTAAATCGCTCCACGATAAAATTATCGAGCTCAAAAGCCAGAACGGCCCTACCGTAGAAGAAATTATTTATTTTTCAAAGCAGTCCGAAAGATATCGCGGCACGGTAAAGTGGTTCAACGATGAAAACGGCATCGGCTATATTACAAGGCACGACGACGGCTCCGAAATATTCGTGCATTACCTCGCCGTCAATAAAGACGGCTATCAAAGCCTCTACGAAGGCGAAGAAGTCGAATTTTCCATAGATACGGCGCCTACCGGAAAAATAGCGGTTAAAGTCGATTCGCTTCCGTCGGCCGTTTCAAAAGTAAAAACTGGAAAGGTTAAATGGTTCGATGAAGACCGCGGCGTGGGAGAAATCGCGATCGAGGGCCAGGAAGCCGTGCTCGTGCATTACACAGCCATAACCCGCAGCGGAGTTAAAACTCTCGCGCCCGGCGATTTCGTCAGATGCGAAATATTCGAAACCGAAAACGGCCCTCAGGCCTTCAACGTAACGCAGGCCGCGGACGGCTCCGAAACGCTTCTTATCGAAAATAAAGGTGACGGAAAATATTGCGGAAAAATAAAATGGCTCGACAAAAATAAAAACATCGGCATCATAGAGGAAGAAGGCGGAAAGTTCCAGGCCATATTCAAGCCGAGCGAAACGCTCGACGGCGGCGCCGGAGCTAAGACTGTAAAAGTCGGGGCCAGGATCAAATTCAATGTCGTGGACGTCGAGGCCCTCGAAAGCGAAAACGTGAAAAAAGCCGTGAACATAGAGGTTATAAACAATGACTGACTGGTTTCTTAACGGGATGGTAAGCTGTTCTAAATGCGGCGCGGAACTGTGGTTTTCGCCCGAAGGCTACATGCTTTGCTCCTGCCCCGGCATGGCCGCGAACGGCGTAAGCGCCCGTGACGTGGAAAAAGCATTCATAGAAGCCATAGTAGATAAGCTTTTAAACGACGACGTCTTTATCGGCCGGGTGACCGACATGACCAACCGGGCGCTTGGCGCGGCCGGAAATTTAAGCCAGAAGCAGGTTGCGGAATCGCTTTTGAGCCAGTACAAAAAAATATTCAATTCGGCAAATTACCTTAACAAAAGAAAGCTCGCTCAAACGATTGCAAAGAGCGTGAAAATTCTTCCGGATCTCGTTCTGGAGATAGAATATAACGAAATTTAAATATACCTTCATGGAAAGGACGCCTCTGGTGGGGCAGCCGGTCTTCAAAACCGGTAGGCCATAGAGATATGGCTGGTGGGTTCGATTCCTACCCTTTTCCGCTTAAAAAAGTCGGCAGGGCGAGCGCTTCGTTTTTCGAAAAGCTCGCCCGCGTTAATTTTATAAAACTTTTATGGCTCTTATTCATTTCAAGTGGGTAAGTTTATCAGTGAATAGTGTAGAGTGGATAGTGAATAGTTAAGGCTGGGGCTCGCCCTGCGAGCTCTATATATAAAAATAAAACGCCTTATCGAAATATCAAAAAGTCCTTTAGTTCTCCACTCTCCATTCTGAACTCTTAACTTAAATATTTTATCCATACGATATGAAAAAGAACCTAAAAATTTTATAACGAGGTAATTTCGGGAAAAAGAAGGGTTAAAATTCCTTCTTTTTCCCTGTTAAATAAATCAAAAATGAAAGCGAAAATAACATTTCTCGGGACCGGCACTTCCCACGGCGTGCCGAAAATAAATTGCGGCTGCGAAGTTTGCGCTTCTGAAAGCGTTTTTGACAAAAGACTCCGCTGCTCTATATTAGTAGAATCGGGCGGAAGCAGCATACTGATAGACACTTCCGCCGATTTCCGGGCGCAGGCTTTAAAATATAAGATAAAAACTATCGACGCTATTTTATTCACGCATGCGCACGCCGACCATCTTCACGGCATCGACGATATAAGAGCGTATCAAACTAAATCGTCGCCTCCTATAAAATGCTTCGGGCCGCCGGCTTTCTGTTCCGACGTTAAAAAGCGGTTTTCCTATATTTTTTTAGATAAAATGCCCATTGGCGGCGGCACTCCGCGCATATCGCTTTCGGCCGTGAGCCAAAATTTTGAAGCGGCCGGCGTGGGGTTTGTTCCCATACCCGTCGTTCACGGCCAGGCCGAAACATACGGTTACCGTTTTTTTAACGCGGCCTATATTCCCGACGTTAAAGAGATACCCCGTGAAAGTTTTAAAAAACTCGAAGGCCTCGATGTTTTAATTATTGACGCCCTTCGGGCGCGGCCGCATTCCACCCATCTTTGCCTTAACGAATCTATTGAGATAGTAAGGACGTTGAAACCCGCAAAAACCTATTTTACGCATATAGATCATGAAATAATGCATGAGCGCGAATCTGAATCGCTGGCTAAACTTGGCTTGAATATTGAAATAGCCTATGACGGCCTTGAAATATGGCTATGAACCGGAACAGTTTAAAATAAAAAAACCACCGGTAAACGGTGGTTTTTATTTATGAATCGTTTGGTTTCATATAGGTGCTTTGAACATTTAAATATGAGCCGCTCAAGTGAATTTTGCCGTCTTGAAGTATTTAGTATGAAACTTTTAGGAAATTCGCCCGTCTCCGGGGAAAACCTCACTTATATGCAGTTACTCAGGCTTTCAGAGTTCTTCTTGCGCCCGGCTAGGATCTTATTGGTTTAACCCTCCCCGATACGCCGTTTTGGGCCTTTCGGTATTCGCTGAACGCACCAATTAAAACATTTAGTAAAAAATGTTTAACTATCACTCTCTTAGCATTTCGCCTGCTTTTAAGTAATCAAGCACAAACCGCAAACGCGTATTCTCATAAATGAAAATCCCTTTAACTTCCTCCGCCGCCACAGGAGCAAAAAAATCAGTAACGACCTTTTTACCTGCCTGCATGCGCCGGCTGTAGAAAACTTTATTGAACAGAATTAACTATTCGGTTTTCTCGCCCGCATTTCTTTCGCGGGAACGTTTGCTTCCTTCTTCACGGTTTTTCGCTCTTCCATGTAATAAAAAGTTTCGAGTAGTTCCGCGCCTTGCCTCAGCGCGGCCTTCCGTTTTCAGGTTTTCTAAACCTCTTAACGGTTTTCGCACCCCGAAAAATCTTGCGCAGTGTTTCATGCGCTGCATGCTTGAGCTTTACTTTCATGGCTTTTATCGTCCGCGAAAGCCTTGAAACCTCTCGATTTCAGCTGCCATCTTAAACTTCAGATCCGAACGAGTCTTACTCCGGAGACCGGTGAAATTTCGTCGAACTGTTTTTCATGGCTTTTATCCATCGCGCCCGCTTCGCGCAATAGCGATATGATTAACCGCTTATTAACGCGCCGTGCCATCTTAGTAGTTTTACCTTTTAGGGCTCTCCCCTCCGCGAAGCTGTTTGGCCTTCGCCTACGATGCTCTTTCGCACTTTGAACCGTAAGCGTACAACTCGGCTCGCGCCGGATTTTCCTTACTTATGATTCTGTGCCTTAAAGCTTTTCATCCGCGGAATCAGTTTTCCTCCGCAAGCGAAGGTCACTGGCCCTTTTAGGTTTTTTGTCCTTTCGTCAACCTGCCGTGAAGCAGATTACTGTCGGAGCTATTCACTTGTCAAACTGAACACTATTAAATGTTCAAAGCTTTGTAATGATAACACATCGCTTTTAATATGTCAATATTTATTTTAAAATATTTTTTTATTTTTTTACGGGCTTAGTTATCCTTATATTTTATAAGGTTTTAAGTATATGATCACCCTAAAATTAAAATAAATAAGCTCGAAATGATGATTCGCGCGGGTCAATTACAGGCTGGCGCGAAATATTAAATTGACAAATCGTCTATTTTATGATATAATATCTCAAAAATAAAAACTTATTATTATATTTTTTATGATTATTGTAATAAGAAAAGCCGGCGTACTTTTAACCCTTTCAATCAGGGCGTCTGTCAGGTTTTTTTGCCTGCGGACATTATATTAATTCGGGCAATACGAGGAGTGAAATTGATGGAAACAACAGGTAACGGAACAAACAACAAAAAAAATGAAGCGCACAACGATTTAACGATGGATCAGGTAATAGCGTCTATGGACGCGGCTGCGGCTGCGGACGGAAAAAGCGCGGCAATATCGCGCGGCAACGTCGTAAGCGGCACGGTTATAAAAGTTACCAGCGACACCGTATATGTGAACGTCGGCCATAAATCAGAAGGCCTTATAGCCATAGAAGAATTTACCGATGCCGGAGAGCAGCCTGAAGTCGGCTCGAAAGTATCTGTAATGGTTTTAAAGCCCGAAGATAAAAACGGCGATCTCATATTGAGCAAAAAACGCGCTGACGCAAAATTTGCCTGGGACGATATAATGAACAACCAGGCCGCGGACAAACCCATAAAAGCTAAAGTCATCAAAGCCACCAAAGGCGGCTACGAAGCTTATTACAAAGGCGTCCGCTGTTTCGTTCCGAGCTCGCAGCTCCTCGACAGAAAAGACAGCAAGCCCTCGGACTACATCGGCAATTCCTATGATTTCAAAATACTCGAAGTCAATAAAAAACGCAACAATATAATACTTTCGCGCAAAGCCCTCGTAGAAGCCGAAGAAAACATAAAACTCGATAAAATATTTTCGACGCTTCAGGAAGGCAGCACCGTTGCGGGCACCGTTAAAAGCTTTACCGAATACGGCGCGTTCATCGATATCGGCGGCATCGACGGCCTTCTGCATATCACCGATATGTCATACGGCCACGTTTCAAATCCCGCCGACGTCGTTTCATCGATCGGAAGCCAGATAACATGCAAAGTTTTAAAACTCGACCGCAAGACCAAAAAGATAAGCCTCGGCCTGAAACAGCTTTCGAAGAACCCGTGGGAAGAAGTCGGCGACAAATATAAAGTCGGCGAAATCTATGAATGCACGGTAAAAAATATAGCCGATTACGGCGTATTCGCTACATTAGAACCCGGCGTAGACGGCCTTATCCACGTTTCAGATCTTTCATGGTCCGGAAGAACCAGGCCTAACGATTTCAAATCCGGCCAGAAGATAAAAGCCAAAGTAATAGACGTCAACCTCGAAATCAAAAAGATAAAACTCGGCATCAAACAGGTTACGAAAGATCCCTGGGAAAAAGTCACCGAAACTTATCCTGAAAACACTATTACCAACGGCAAAATCAAATCCATTCTCAACTACGGCGTGTTCGTAGAATTAGAAGACGGCATAGAAGGCTTTATTCACATATCCAACATATCATGGACAAAGAAAATCAACCATCCGTCGGAACTTTTAAAAGTCGGCGACAGCATCGAAGTCAAAGTTTTAAAACTCGACCTCGAAACCAAAAAAATCAACCTGGGCATCAAGCAGACGCACGTAGATCCGTGGACCATGGTCGAATCTAAATTCAAAGTCGAACAGATAGTCGAAGGAAAAGTCACAAACGTTAAAAAATTCGGCGCTTTCGTAGAGCTCGAAGAAGGCATAGAAGGCCTTATCCACATTTCCGACCTTTCCTGGACAAAACGCCTCAACCACGCAAACGAAATGCTGAAAACCGGCGATCCGGTCAAAGTTAAAATAATCGAAATCAATCCCGCCGAAAAGAAAATAGCTTTAAGCTACAAGCATTTAACTAAAGACCCGTGGAGCGATATCGAAACCCGTTTCCCGATAGGCGCCACCGTCGAAGGTAAAATTACGCATTTCGCTTCGTTCGGCGCTTTCGTAGAAGTGGAAGAAGGCGTAGAAGGCCTGCTGCACACATCGGACCTCGCATGGAACAAAAAATATTCCGATCCTTCCGAAGTGTTAAAAGAAGGCGAAACTATAAAAGTTCTCGTGCTTAACATAGATAAAGACAACAGAAAAATGAGCCTCGGCGTAAAACAGCTCGCCCAGGATCCTCTCATAGCTTACAAAGAAAAAATGGACAGCGGCGAAATGCTCGACGGCAAAGTGAAAAGCATACAGGAATACGGTGCTTTCATTGAATTCGACGACGGCATAGAAGGCCTTATTCACATATCCCAGCTCGCCGACGAACGCGTGGACAAAGTCGAAAACGTTGTAAAAGCCGGCCAGCAGGTTAAAGTAAAAGTCATCGAAGTGAATATGAACGAACGCAAGATCAAGCTTTCGATGCGCACCAACGCCGTCGCCTCATCTTCGTCTTCGTCGCCGGCTTCGAGCCACCATTCATCGTCTTCATCAAAAGATAAAGACCTCGTGAATAAAATAAATAAAGAAAACGATAACGACGGAGACGACGACACTCCGGAATGGAAAGAAAAACTCGGCTCGCTCAATCAGAAATAAACCTTGAATAAATCGGAAAGGCAGGTTTAAAACCTGCCTTTTCCGTATAAATATCGGTTGAATTAACGGATTGATAAATTAAAATTATAGTTAAATAGAGTTTGAAGTATAACCTGTAAGTTAATCAATTTACAATGTAGTATGTAGAATAACGATTTACTAAAGAACTTTTTGATCTTAAAAAAGAATCGATCAAACAGTATTTTCGGAGGATTTAAAATGGCAATTAAAGTCGGCATCAACGGTTTCGGACGCATCGGAAGAAATTTTTTCCGCGCATGCATCGCAGATAAAAACATAGATATAGTAGCGGTCAACGATCTTACCGATCCTAAAACGCTCGCTCACCTTTTAAAATACGATTCGATCCTCGGCATATTCGCCGCCGATGTTTCTCACACTGAAGATTCGATAGTAATAAACGGAAAAGCTATAAAAGTATTGAAAGTAAAAGAACCCAAAGAGCTTCCCTGGGGAACGCTCGGCGTTGAATACGTAGTCGAATCAACCGGTTTATTCACCGATAAAGAAAAAGCCAAAGCCCACATAGAAGCCGGCGCGAAAAAAGTAATAATTTCGGCTCCCGCTAAAAACGAAGACATAACGATAGTTATGGGCGTTAACCACGATAAATACGATCCCAAAAACCATCACGTCATTTCGAACGCTTCCTGCACGACCAACTGCCTGGCTCCCGTAGTAAAGGTTCTTATCGACAACTTCGGCATCGAAAACGGCCTTATGACTACTATACATTCATACACCAACGACCAGCCCATACTCGACCTTCCGCACAAAAAAGGCGATCTGCGCAGAGCCAGAGCCGCCGGCATGTCGATGGTCCCCACCACGACCGGCGCGGCTAAAGCTATATCGCTGGTTATCCCTGAAATGAAGGGCAAACTCGACGGTTTTGCCATGAGAGTTCCCACGCCTAACGTTTCGGTAGTGGATTTAGTCTGCAACCTCAAAAAAGAAGCCACCAAAAAATCGATAAACGAAGCCATGAAAAAAGCCGCTAACGGCGAACTTAAAGGCGTTCTCGCTTACGAAGAAAAAGAGCTCGTTTCCAAAGATTACTACATGAATGAAAACTCCTCTATTTTTGACGCCACTCTGACATATGTCACCGGCGAAAAGAAAATGGAAGGCGATAAAGAAGTCACCGTGGGCAAATGCGTGAAAATTCTCGCATGGTACGACAATGAATGGGGTTATTCCTGCCGCGTGCGCGACCTTATAAAGTTCATGGACACCAAAAAATAGCATAAATTAAAGGTTTATAAAAGCAGAGGCGCGACGCCCTCTGCTTTTCTTCTTTAATTTGCCTGGAAAATAAAATTATTCACTAAATAAAAGCGAGGTAAAAAAGAATGAATAAGTTCACGGTTAGAGACATCGATTTTAACGGAGCCAGAGCCCTTGTCAGAGTGGATTTCAACGTGCCCATAAAAAACGGAAAAATAACCGACGATACCAGAATAAGAGCCACATTGCCCACCATTAAAAACCTTCTCGAATCTCGCGCCCGCGTTATTTTAATGTCGCATCTCGGAAAAGCAAAGGGAGCTCCGGATCCGCAGTTTTCATTGAAACCCGCGGCCGACCGTCTGGGCGAGCTTCTTCCCGGAGTAACGGTCAAATTCGCTCCCGACTGCGTGGGCGAAGAAGTCAAAAAAATGGTAGATTCCCTTAACGCCGGAGAGATATTGCTTCTCGAAAATTTAAGGTTCCATAAAGGCGAAGAGGGCAACGATCCCGAATTCGCCAAAAAACTCGCCGCATGGGGCGATATATACGTCAACGACGCTTTCGGAACGGCCCACCGCGCGCACGCATCCACCGAAGGCGTTACGAAATTCCTGAGCCCCGCCATAGCCGGCTTTTTAATGGAAAAAGAAATCGCCATAATAGGCAAGGCGCTTTCGAACCCCGAAAGGCCTTTCTACGCTCTAATAGGCGGCGCCAAAGTGTCGTCGAAGATCGAAGTCCTCGAAAACCTCTTAAAAATAGTAGATAAGCTTATCATAGGCGGCGGCATGGCGTTCACGTTCCTTAAGGCGCAGGGCGTGGCCGTCGGCAAATCCCTCGTCGAAGACGACAAACTCGAAGTGGCTAAGGAAATCCTCAAAAAGGCGAAAGAATTGAAAAAAGAAATAGTCCTTCCTACCGACGCGGTTATAGCGGCTGAAATGAAGGAAGAATCGCCCGAAAAGATAGTAGATATCAATTCGATACCGGCCGACATGGCGGGTTATGATATAGGCCCGAAATCTATCGAGCATTTTATGAGCGTTTTAAAGGACGCTAAAACTATCATCTGGAACGGCCCCATGGGCGTTTTCGAAGTCAATAAGTTCGCCAAAGGCACTTTCGACGTAGCGAAACTTCTGGCGGGAATGAAAGCCACGACGATAGTCGGCGGCGGAGATTCGGTAGCGGCGGTTGAAAAAGCCGGCGTGGCCGACAAAATGACGCACGTATCCACGGGCGGCGGCGCGTCGCTGGAATTTATGGAAGGTAAAATCCTTCCCGGCGTAGCGGCCCTTACCGAAAGGTCTTCCTGCGGTTCATGCTCCTGCTCGGGCTCTTGCCATTAATCGGACGGCGGATAATTTCGTTAATTAATCAATGAAAGGTGATAAATATATATGCGCAAAAGAATGCCAATATTCGCGGCCAACTGGAAGATGTATAAAACTTTCGGCGAAACGGCTAAGTTCATAGACGAATTCAAAACCAATTTCAAGGCTTTCGATAAAAATAAGGTGGAAGCGGTAATATGCCCGCCGTACACGTCTTTATTTAAAGCGGCTGAAAAGCTCGCCGGAACGTGTTTTTCTCTGGGTGCGCAGAACATGAATTTTGAAAAAGAAGGCGCGTTTACAGGCGAAATCGCTCCCGCGATGCTTCTTGAATTCGGCGTTAAATACGTCATAATAGGCCACTCTGAAAGGCGCGCCTATTACAACGAAACCGACGAATCGGTCAATAAAAAACTCAAATTCGTCCTCGCGAACGACATGGTCCCGATTTTATGCGTTGGAGAAACTATAGAAGAGCGCGAAGCCGGTAAAACCGAATCCAAGATACTCGGCCAGTTAAAAGCCGATTTCGCGGGCATCGGCGAAGCCGACGCCGAAAAGATAGTGATAGCTTATGAGCCTATATGGGCCATCGGCACGGGAAAGAACGCCACTTCAAAAGACGCGGTGGACGTGGTTAATTTTATCAGAAAAACCATGTCGGAAATATATTCGAAGCCGCTTTCCGAAAAGGTCCGCGTGCAGTACGGCGGTTCGGTCAAACCGGAAAATATAGCCGAATACATGAAAGACGAAACCATAGACGGCGCCTTAATAGGCGGCGCGTCGCTGGATCCGGCTAAATTCATAAAAATATGCGAATCGGTTTTATAAGATTTTATTAAAGCCGATATAGGGCATGGATGATCTATAAAAAACGCGCGTAGCTTAACGGCCGCGCGTTTTTTTCTTGCATTTTAATTTATATTTTTGTAATTACTACCATTTAAGGATCATTATAATTCCGGCGACTATAACGGCTATGGCGGCAATTTTTGAGGCGTCGAACTTTTCGCCGAAATATTTCCATGATATGAAAGCTACAAGCACGGTATATGTGGAAGTCAGCGGTTCGATTATGCTGATCTGTCCGTGCTGCATGGAGTAAGCGAAGCAAATCCCGCCGGAATTCAATAAAAAAGTTCCGATGATAGCGTATTTTGAAATAAGTTTTTGAAAATCGAATTTTTTTCTTTCGAAGCAAAGTTTCAGGATTAATCCCAGTATGATTTGCGAGGACCAGAAATATATCAAATGTGTGGCGGGTCCTTTATTGATGACCACCGGCACGGTTACGGCATCGGCCACGCCGATGCATGCGGCCGCTGAGACTACTATAAAGCTTAAAACTATTTTTTTAAGCGTGCCGCCGCCGTTTTTGCTATCGTCTTTGGCCGGTTCGACATAGTTTATCGAGATTATAATTCCGCCGGTTACTATAAGAAAAATAGCTATCCATTGCCTTAAAATGAGTTTTTCGCCGAGCATCATGACCGCGAATAAAACGGTATATAAAGGAAAAGTGTTTAGAAGTGAGCTTACAGCGCCTAAATTGCCTATATTGAGGGCGTAATAGTAAGTAATATAGCATAGCGCGATCCAAGAGCAGACCGGGAAAAAAGTCCAGAAGTCCGTAAAATCGGGCGGATTAAAATAAAAAAACGGCGTTCCCGCTATCAATCCGCAGGCGCCGTTAATTATAGCCGAGCTTACAGGTGTGGAATCTACCAGGCCGGCCTTTAAAACCGACTGGCCCGCCGCCCATAATACGATAATTACGACTATCAGAATATAAAACAATAATTCCTCCGTTACCGCAAAAGTATAAACTAAAAATTTACATCGGGATTTTAACAGAATATTGAAGATAAGTCAATGCCGGTAAAAAAGGCGGTTAAGTGATTGAATAAAAGAGTTTTTCTTTACATAACGGCTATATTTATGATAAAATTAAAAGATTAAATATATCGTTATATAGTTCTTTTTAATTTTAAGCTGATAGAGTTTTGCATTTTAGCTGGTAGTGGAGGGCAGGGGCCAGATAATTTTTTTCGGGGACGCGTTCTAAAATCCCTCCGGGATTTTCGCCGCTTGAGCTCAGCGCCTATCGCCCCTCCGTGGGCTCCGGCGCTTCCGCTACACCCCTTCAAAAATTATTCTGGCCCCTGCTACGAGCTTAATAACAACTTAAATGATGGATTTTAATCTGAAAGTTCTTTTTATAAAAATATATCGTTTTTTAAGCAAGGGCTTTTGCATTTTAGCTGGTAGTGTAGGGCGGGGGCCAGACAAGTTTTTTCGGAGACTCGTTCGAAAATCCCTCCGGGATTTTCGCCGCTCGTGCTCGGCCCTTCCCGCCCATCCTGGGCTCCAGGGCCTCCGCAACGCTCCTCAAAAATTTTGTCTGGCCCCTGCTACGAGCTTAAAAGCAACTTAAACAATGGATTTTAACCTGAAAGTTCTTTTTATAGGCTGGTTAACACAAAAGCCTACTACAAAACCATAATGCTGACTTACCAGCAAGCCATTATTGCTGCGCAGACGCGCGCGTAAGCGCGCGTCTGCAACTGAACGGAAGGCAGCGGAGAAATTTGAGGCAATTACCAAAAAGAGCATAACTGAATTGAATTAAAGTCCCAGCGGAAAAGCCGGCAATCATCAAAAATAAAGCGTCAGGCAAATCAGGGGTTGGAAGGGATTTTAAGGGAAGGGAGGGGCCTTTGGCACCTCGCCTTCCCTTATCGAAAAACAAAATATTTAACGAACGGGGTGCAGGCGAAAATGATCAGACTGGATAAATATATGGCCATGTGCGGACTCGGCACCAGAAGCGAAGTAAAGCGTTATATAAGGCAGGGGCTTGTTTGCGTTAACGACATACAGGTGCGCTGCGACGACGTAAAAATAGACGAGGAAAAAGACAGGGTTTTATTTGAGAGTCAGCCGTTAAACTTTAAAAAGAACGTTTACGTGGTTATCAACAAGCCTAAAAACTGCATATGTACTACCGACGAGGAAGAAGACGGCACTATAATAACCGATTATCTCGACGAATTCATGCGCGCTCGCAAACTCTTTCCAGTGGGGCGTCTGGACGCTGATTCGGAGGGCTTATTGATACTTACCGACGACGGCGATTTCTGTCACAACGTTATAACGCCGAAAAAGCACATACCCAAGACTTACTATGTGGAATTCGTCGGAATGCTCAGCGACAAAGAGATTCAAAAACTCATGAAGGGCGTTAAAATCGGCGATTACACGACGCTTCCGTCAAAAGTGCGCAGGCTCGGCGAGCAGAAGCTTGAAATAACCATTCACGAAGGAAAATATCATCAGATAAAATTAATGTTAGAAGCGATAGGAAACCGTGTCACATATTTAAAGCGCATTAAAATAGGCAACTTCGGTTTGCCCGAAATGCTCATGCCCGGCGAATACCGCGAATTGAGTTCAGACGAGCTGAAGCAGATCTTATGCAAGGAAAATATATAATGCTCCGGTAATATAATATGATTGAGTAAGGCTTTCAAAAGGTAAAATCATGGAAAAACCCAGAAAGAAAATATCGTTTTATCGTCATGTGCTGTTCGGGATGTTTTTTGCCGTAACGTTTTCGGCGGCTTTTCATTCTGCGCTCCAGGTTTTGCTGCAGAGTTATTTCAAGGGCTCTTACCTTTCGGTTAACGTAAGTAACGGCCCGGTTAAAATTTCTATAAGCGACAGGCGCGCCGTGAGCGATAAAGGCCCGCAGGATTTCGCTTCCGGCGTAGCCGGAACTGAAGAAACCTCCGTCGAAAGCAAAGTTGCCGCGCGTTCTGATAAAGATTCAAAACCTTTTGTAGAGGCGGGAAATAAAGAAAATTCCGGGCGGCCCAAACGCGGCGTTATAATGGTAGGGGCGGGTTTTTCGGGGCTTATATATATCGTGATTTTTATATGGTTTATTTTGAGGATAAAGCCTATATATAATTTTACCGTTAAAGGCGTCGAAAGCGAAAGGCTTGTGGCGATAGACAGATTTAACGGCATTTATAAAACGATATGCGCTTATTTTATAATTTTAATGCTTATAAACTTTTGCAGGGAATTTATTGCATTTTATAAGTATGCGTCTTTTTCGATAGCCGATTTTATGCTTTATAACGCTCTGCCGTCGGCATTCGGCTGTTATTACGGAATTTATTTCAGCATCATATATCTGGAGCCTTTTTTATTCACTAAAGTAGCCGATATTTTTTACAGCGGCGCGGACCTTTACACTAAAAAAGAAGGGCTTCAGTTAAGCCTTCGCACGCGGCTATTTATGACTATTCTCAACCTTCTGGTCATACCCATGATAATTATAGTATGTTTCGCTTTTTTAATACCGGAAGCCGATATAGAAGGCATTATCGCGGCCAATAATATTTCGAAGCTCAAAGAAATATTTTATCCGATACTGATAAGCAAGTACAATCTTCTGGCGATAGCTTTCATTTCGCTTTGCTACGCGATAGGATATATTGAAATGCTGTACAGGAGCATACAAAGGCCTATAGACGAGCTGGTGAAAAAAATGGAGCGTCTCGCCGGCGGCGATTTCAACGTAAAAACCACGGTGCTTTCATCGGATGAAATAGGAAAGCTCAAATATAATT
The DNA here is from genome assembly GCA_002069765.1 of bacterium ADurb.Bin243. Lineage (GTDB taxonomy): Bacteria > Muiribacteriota > UBA9980 > UBA9980 > UBA9980 > UBA9980. Next base: position 46,540 of record MWBZ01000001.1, on the reverse strand, counting down.
TTAACCTGATGATCGACGGGCTTACCGACCGTGAAAAGCTGCGCGAGACGTTTGGAAAGTACGTTTCAATTGAAATTGCAAAACACCTTATAGAAACCAATAAAATAGATCTCGGCGGCGAGGATATAAACGCCACGGTATTATTTTCGGATATCAGGAATTTCACTTCGATGAGCGAAAAGATGACGGCCCGCGAAGTCGTAGATTTTTTGAACGAATATTTTTCTTATATATCCGAGCCTATAATCCAGAACCACGGCGTCATAAATAAATTCATAGGAGACGCCGTCATGGCTATTTACAGCCCTCACCTCGGCTCCGAAAACCACGTCGCCGACGCGGTTAAAAGCGCCGTAGGAATGCGTGAAAAACTCAAGGAATTCAATTCCTCCAAAAAATATGGTTTTGAAGTGAGGTTTGGCGTCGGAATACATACCGGCATTCTCGTGGCCGGTAATATAGGCACCAAAAGCCGTCTGGAATATACGGTCATAGGCGATACGGTAAACGTGGCTTCGAGGATAGAGACCGAAAATAAAAGTTTCGGCTCGGATATACTAGTCAGCGAGAGCGTTATCGAAAACCTCGATAATGATTTGAAATCTTCGATAAATACTGAAAAATGCCCGCCGATAAGCGTCAAAGGCAAAGAAAAGCCCGTGCTGCTCTATAAAATCCTTTAATAAAAACAGTAATACTCCGTTCTGAATATAAAAAATACATTTAAATTAATATTAATATTAACTTAAGCTATTATTAATATTAATTTTTATTGCATTTTACGATTTTATGTGATAAAATTCAAACAATATTTCCGTGTTTATTAAATTCCGTTTTTTTATTTAAATGAATCCTGGTGATGTAATAAAATAGGTCGTTTTCAATATATTTTTTTCCGATTAATAATATTAATTTAATTATAAATTTTTATTATCTCTTTTCTTAAATAATTACTATTATATTTTCAATTTGACATATATGCGGGGGGAAGTTGATAATGGCCGAAAAAACGGCATTGTTATTGTTTTTCATTTCAAGTTTTACATATTTAGCCAGTTTTTTATCGGTGCTTTTGCTGCATAAAAACGAGCGCCAGATAATTAGAATGACTTCTGTATTGAATATTTTCGCCGGGGTTTGCGGTTCGGTTATGGCCATTATGGCGCTTGCCGCAAAAACAACCGTCATTTATTCGTTTTCGATAGGCTCGCTTTCGGAATTTATAGCCAGGATCTCTCCGGCGGATGATTTTAGCATTAAAATATGCCCGTACGCCGCTCTTTTTTTATTGATAATTTATTTTATTTCGTCGCTCGCCGCCCTTTATTCGCGCTCTTATCTCAACGAATATATGGCGTCGCAGGTGCTTTATTCCCGTTTCGCTAAAATAGCTATAATATCGGGCATTTATCCTCTTTTTATTTTCGCCATGACTATGGTGGTAGTTTCGAACCATTCCATTTTATTTCTTTGTTCGTGGGAACTTATGTCTTTATTTTCGTATCTTCTGGTTATGAGCGATCATGAAAATCCTAAAACGAGGACGGCGGGGTTCACGTATCTTGTAATGACGCATTTCGGCACGGCTTTTCTCTTCGTTTTTTTCGGCCTGCTTTTCGTTCATACCGGTTCGTTCGATTTTTCAGCATATCAAAATTTCGGACACGGGCTTTCCGATTCAGAAAAGCTTTTCATGTTCTTCCTTATTTTGATAGGATTCGGAACTAAGGCCGGCATAATGCCGCTTCATATATGGCTGCCGCTCGCTCATCCCCAGGCGCCTTCTCATGTTTCCGCGCTTATGTCGGGCGTCATGGTTAAGGTATCGCTTTTCGCTTTCATGAAATGCCTGTTTATGTTCTTAAACGGCGCGAACCTGGCTTCGGGCGTTATTTTGCTTGTAATAGGCTCCATAACGGCCGTTATCGGAATTATGTACTCTATAGTGGAATCCGATCTTAAAAAATGCCTGGCGTTTTCAACGGTGGAAAACATCGGAATTATATTCATAGCCATATCGTGCGCGGTCATACTTCTTTCGCAAAATTATCCGGTTTCCGCGGCTTTCGCCATTTGCGCCGCGTTTTATCATATAAGCGCGCACGCGTTGTTTAAATCGCTTTTATTTATGGGCGCCGGGTCGGTCATATATAGTTCGCACGCAAAAAATATGGACGATATGGGAGGCTTTATAAAGCAGCTGCCGCATACTTCGGCTTATTTTATGGCGGGCGTTATGAGCATGGCCGCCCTTCCTCCTATGGCGGGTTTTATTTCGGAGTGGATGGTTTTTCAGTCGATTTTACTTACGCTAAAAGACCCGCAGGCTTTTATTAAAATCATTATGCCCGTTTGCGGCGCGGCCCTGGCTTTTTCTTCGGCCCTGGCGCTTACCGGCGCGGTGCGCATGTTCTTTTCAATATTTCTGGCTAAGCGCCGCAACGCCGATAAATTTAAGCATGAAGTAAAAGAAGTTCCGCTTTCCATGCGTCTTCCGATGCTCGCGGCCGCCGTTATGTGTTTTATACTCGGCATTTTTTCGCCGGTGTTCCTTTCGGCTCTCGGCGGGCCGCTTTTCGCCCTGATGCCGGTTTCCGGGCTCGACATAGGGCTTTTCAGCCCCAACTCGCTTTTTATAGTTCCGGTTTCCAGCCAGCTTTCGTCCATATCACCGCAGTCGGTTTTTACCATGCTAATAGTATTTATAATAGCGGTAATATTTTTATTTAATTACGTGCTGCCCCGCCGTAAACTCAGGGTATATGAAACATGGAGCTGCGGCGCGGACATAAATTCCATAATGGAATATACGCCGGAATCTTATACGCAGCCTATCATGCTGGTGTTTAAAAATATTTACATGCCCCAGACGGAAATAAAGACCATGCATAACGAAGACCGGCTGATTGTCAAAAAGGTCGATTACAGCCAGACCGCCACCATGTTTTTTGAAAAATGGCTTTACAGGCCGTTTATCAAATTACTTATAAGGTCTGCGAAGCGCCTTAAAAGATTACAGCTCGGCTACGTTCACGTTTATCTTTTATATATATTCATAACTTTGCTTCTTGCGCTTCTGAGCGTCAGGATGTAAAGCGGCGGCGGCTTTAATTAAAAAGACCGGCCGGGCGGTTAATTAAATATTTTTATAAATCTTTACGGAGTTTATTGAGTGAGTCTAAATATGAACAATGAAATTTTAATAATATCCATAGTCCAGACTTTAATTTTAGTGGCGGTTTCGCCGTTGATAAGCGGCGTCATAAAAAAAGTGAAGGCGGTTTGCCAGTTCCGGCAGGGGCCGCCCATATTGCAGCCCTACTATGATCTTTTTAAATACTTAAAAAAGGATTCCGTCGTTTCCGGCACGGCGTCGTGGCTTTTTTTTGCGGCCCCTTACGTTATGGTGGCGGCTTTTTCACTTGCGGCGTTTTTAATACCTTCGCTGTCGTATAAATATAGTTTTTCTTCGATGGCCGATATTATACTGATCATCTACCTTTTCGCGCTCGCCCGTTTTTTTCTTACGCTGTCCGCCATGGATACGGCTTCAGCGTTCGGCGGCATGGCTTCTTCGCGCGAAATGATGGTATGTTCCATTTCGGAGCCTTCCATTATTTTATGCTTTATGTCCATAGCTATAACGCAGAAGTCCACTAATTTGTCCAATATCATGTCTTCGGTCGCCAACGCTCACAACGCCATGTTTACGGCCGAAAATTTATTCGTTCTATTCGCGCTTTTTTTGATAGTGATAGCCGAAACCGGCCGCGTGCCGTTCGATAACCCGGCCACTCATCTCGAGCTTACCATGATCCACGAAGGCATGATACTCGAATATTCGGGAAAGTATCTGGCCATGGTGCAGCTTGCTTCATATATAAAGCAGGCGGCTCTTTTCACGCTTATAATCAATATATTTTTCCCGTACTACATGATGACGGGCTTTACGGCCGGAGCGCTCGCGTTAAGCGCGGCGGCGTTTTTAATTAAAATACTAATTTTTTCGGTAATAGTCGGAGTGTTTGAATCGTCCATATCTAAATCCAGGCTTTTCCAGGTCCCGGATTTGATAGGCATATCTTTCGTGCTGGCGTTGACGAGCATTATAACCAATATTGTAAAAAGCTGATATAGATATTCGGAGGCTGATTATGCACGGTGAATTATCCCAGGCGGTGCTTCAAAACGTAAATATACTCAACACATTTTTATTGCTCACTGCGATCATGTCGGTCGTTTTCCGCCGCATCAGATCGCAGATAACGGCGTATTTCTTTCAGTCGTTAGCGCTAACGCTTATATGCGTTCAAATAGGAAAGGCGTTCAATAACGAGCATCTTTATTTTGCCGCCGGGCTTACCTTCGGCGTGAAATGCCTGCTGATACCGCTTTTTTTATTATATATTTCAAGAAAAACCATGGTAGTCAAAGACGGCGAAAAATTTTTCAAAATACCTACCGCGCTAATGCTTTCAGGTGTGCTGATAATATTTTCGTTTTATATACTCCACCCCATAAGCGTACACGCCGGCCCGCTGACCAGGACCGCCCTTAATTGCTCGCTTTCTCTTATTTTAATAGGGCTTTTGCTTATGATCAACCGGACGTTCGCTCTTACGCAGATTATAGGAATATTAATAATAGAAAACGGCCTTTTTCTCGCCGGCATAGCCACCACTTACGGAATGCCGCTGATAGTAGAGCTGGGAGCTTTTTTCGATGTAATAGTGGGCGTGGTGCTGATGGGCGTTTTAAGCAGCAAGATAAGCCGCTCTTTCGATACGCTGGATACGGAAAAACTGAACTTGCTCAAATATTAATTTTATCAATAATGACGGAAGTGAATTTCAATGTATGAAAATATACATCTTTATTTAATATTTCTGCCCGTGGCCTTTGCCCTTATAACAAAGGCGATCAGGCGGTGTGTGATTGTGGAATATTTTTCCATGGCGGCTTCTTTTGTATTGCTGGCGATATCTTACATGTTTTTAACCGGCGTCGGGACGCTCGCGAGTAAAACCCTTAAATCGCCTATATTCGGCGACGGGTTATTTTATGCCGACCATCTTTCGGCGTTTATGGCGTTTTTAATATCGCTGATATTTTTTATAACTTCAATATATTCAGGCGATTATCTCGAAAGCGAGCTCAAACGCAGGGTGATATCGGAACGCAAGGTGTCGGACTATTATTTCAGGGGCTTTTTATTCGTATCCGCCATGATGCTGGTGGTTTTTATAAACAACATAGGCCTTATGTGGGCGAGCGTCGAAGCCACCACGCTGGTATCGGCGCTTCTCGTAGGCTTTTACAATACCCGCGAATCGGCGGAAGCCGCGTGGAAATATCTTATAATATGCACGGTAGCCATAGCGCTTTCGCTTTTCGGCATAGTGCTTTTAAATTACGCTATAATAAGTTCGAAAGTGCCGGGGTTGTCGCTCGATTATTCGCTGCTTTCAACGGCCGGAAAGTTCGCCGACTTATCCATAATGAAATTTTCTTTCGTGTTCGTTTTAATAGGCTATGGAACAAAAGCGGGCCTGGCCCCGATGCACACATGGCTTCCCGACGCGTATTCGCAGTCGCCCGCTCCCGTATCGGCCATGCTTTCCGGCGTGCTTTCGGCGTGTTCCACTTATTCGCTCATACGCTTCGAGCATATCGCCCGGCTTTCGACTGGCCAGAATTTCGCTTCGGATTATTTCATCGTTTTCGGGCTTTTATCGCTTTTCGTGGCGTTTCCGTTTATAGTGCTGCAAAACGATATTAAAAGGCTCGTGGCGTATTCGTCGATCGAGCATACCGGAATAATTTATCTGGCGCTGGGTTTCGGCGGGCCGTTCGGCCTTATAGCCGTTTTTTACCATACTTTTTATCACGCCGTATTAAAATCTCTTATGTTTTTAACGGCCGGCTCTATTATTTCCGTATATAAGACAAATGAAATAACTAAAATAAAAGGGCTTTTCGAGCACCATAAATTTCTGGCGGTGGCCGTATTTATCGGCGGCCTGGGGCTTTGCGGAATGCCGCCTTTCGGTATTTTCTTCTCTGAACTCATGGTGCTGTTCGTGGGGCTGACGGCCAAAAAATATCTGGCTGCGGCCCTTTATCTGATATGCCTTTCGCTTATATTTATAGGCTTTTTAAACCATCTGAGCAAGATGACTTTCGGCCATTACGCTAAATGCCACGCCGAAGAAGCGTTCGAATGCGAAAACTGCAACCGCGCCACGGCGGGATGCAGGGCGCTGGATGTAAACGTAGGCTTTAAAATGAAGCTGGCGATAGCCATTTTATTCGTTATTTCCGCCGTAAGCGGCATATATATGATTTCGGCCCTTAAAGAAGCGATGGCGCAGGCGGTAGCGCTGCTGATGACGCCGGGTTTATAGAAATACCTGAATTTACGAGGCTTATAGAAGGTGAGTAGATGAATAAAAACGAACTGTTGAATTTATATAAAAACCACATAATAGAAGTCAGGCACACCACTTACGGTGAAACTTACATAGAAGTGGATAAAAACGACCTCTATGAAATAGTCACCGAAGTAGTTTCTATGCTTAACGGCACCTTGATGACCATGGTATGCGTGGACGAATTGAAATATTCACAGAAAGGCGTTATCGCCGATAAAAAATACCGCTATAAAATTTATTATGCGTTCAGGATACCGGGCGGCGTTAAGCATGATGAAATTTCAAAAGAACTTCTGGTTATAGTAACCGGCGTAAGCGAAGACGAGCCTGAAATATATTCGATTACCGATATATGCCTCGCCGCCAACTGGTATGAACGCGAAATTTTCGATATGTTCGGCATATATCCGCAAAATCATCTCGATCTCACCGGCCTTGTCCACCATCATAATTTTCCTAAAAGCGTTTTTCCGATGAGAAAAGATTTTATAGCTTCCACGCAGATAGACGCGGTAAATAAAATAGAAACCGATCATAAAGTGCAGGGCGGCGGCACGTATTTATTGCCGGTAGGCCCTATCCATGCGGGAATAATCGAACCGGGCCATTTCCGGTTTTCGTGCTTCGGCGAGCATATAATCAACCTGGACGCCCAGCTTTTTTATACGCATAAGGGGCTCGAGAAAATATCCGAGGGAATGGGCGTTCTCAATGCTAATTTTATTTCCGAGCGCGTTTGCGGCGTGTGCTCGCTTTCGCATTCGGTCGCGTACTCGCAGGCTGTCGAGAAAATAAATATGGTCGAAGTTCCCGAGCGCGCCCGCGCCATAAGGGTAATTCTGCTGGAGCTCGAAAGGATATCGGGCCATCTGACCGATCTTATGGGTATCGCCGTTGACGTGGCTTATTATCATGCGTCGAATTATATTTCAAGGCTGCGCGAAGACGTAATGAGCGCGGCGTACGAGGTTTTAAGGTCGAGATATTTCCGCTCCATCAATATGCCGGGCGGCCTGCGCCGCGATATCGGCGCCGATTCCATCAAAAAATTATTGAACGCGGCGCTTAAGATAAAAAAAGAAATATCCGTCGCCGAAGATATGCTTTACAACAGCACCACTTTTTTAGAACGAGTCGAAACCACCGGCCGGCTTTTTACAAAGACCGCCAGGGCGATAGGCGTCGTCGGCGTGGGGGCGCGCGGGTCCAATATACACTGCGACGCCAGAAAAGCTTTCAGCTATGAAACTTACGGCAAACTCGACTTCAAGGAAATACTGCACGATAAGCTTGACGTTTACGCCAGGATGAGCGTGCGTTTTGGCGAGATAAAAGAATCGGCGGGCATAATCGAGCAATCGGCCGCCTCGCTCAAAGCGGGCCCTGTTTCGATTAAAATAGATAAACCGGCGCCTTTCAAGCCGGCGTTCGGCATAACCGAAGCGCCCAGGGGCGAGCATACGCATTTTATAATATTCGACGAAGAGTCTAAAATTTACAGATATCACATCCGCTCGGCCTCGTACGCTAACTGGCTCGCGCTCACTTTCGCCGTAAAAGGCGATATAGTGCCGGATTTTCCGGTTATCAATAAAAGTTTTAACTTATGCTATTGTTCTTGCGATAAATAGGAGTTGATTTGGTTTATGCTTTCGATGATCAAAAATATAATAATGAACGGCAGCGCCACCGAAAAAAAAGCCTGCGCTAAAAATTTCATGGAAACCGCATGCGCCCCGCTTATAAGGCTGGACGAAAAGAAATGCGCGGCGTGCCGCGATAAAAAATGCGTAAAATTATGTCCTACCGGAGCTATTTACGTCTCCAACGAAAAGGGCGCAACGGTTAAAACCGATCATCTGAAGTGCATAGAATGCCGCATGTGCGAAGATAACTGCCAGTCCGGCGCCGTGTCATTCGCCGATTTCGGAATCGGTACGGCCGAGTTTAAAGCTATGTCGGATAAGCTGGAAAAAGAAATTAAAGGCGTTTTTTCACGTTCTTTGCATATCAGGCAGCTCGACGTGGGTTCGTGCAACGGCTGCGACCATGAAATGATATCGGTGTGTAATCCGGTTTTTGATATAAGCCGTTTCGGAATTGATTTTGTGGCTTCGCCGAGGCACGCCGATTGCCTTCTGGTTACCGGTCCCGTATCGTGGAACCTTAAAGAATCGCTTATAAGGACCATAGAAGCTACGCCCGATCCTAAAATAGTAGTGGCGATGGGCGCGTGCGCTTCTTCGGGCGCACCGTTCGGCAAAAGCTACGCGAGTTTCGGCGGCGTAGATAAAGTGTTTCCCGTGGACGTTTTTATCCCGGGCTGCCCGCCCCACCCTTATGCTATAATAGAAGGGCTTTTAAGGGCGGTCAGAATGATCGGGAAAAAATGATTATTTTTTTTCTTCGATAGGCTTTATGCTTCCGATTATTTCAGTAAGCTCGCCGGCGTATTTTTTATCGGCTTCTTCCGATCCTACATAATAGCAGAGCATATATTTGCCGGCGGGGGTTAATATAAGCATTACCGACACTTTAAAAAGGCCGTCTTTCGTTTTATAATCTTCTATTATAGTGTTCATGCCGTTTAATATGATTTCGCCGGTTTTTTCGGTTACAAGCGCGCCGAGAAGGCTGGTTATATTACTTTCCGTATCGTTTAAAGCCTGTTCTACATTTTCGTCTTTTAATACGTTAAAAAAAAGGCTTATTCCTTCTTCGGGAGATTCTACCTGTAATACGTTATTTTTAAGCTCTGATTTCCAGTCGTCCGGCAGGCTTATTTCGACCTTTCCTTCAGTGTTTGGAAAGGTTTTGGCGTCGCATATTCCAAAAGTGAGCGTAATCATTATTAAAGACAAAGTTAAAAGATTAATAAAAATTTTCATTGATTTTCCTCCATGTGTTGTGTTATAATCTTCTCATAAAACAATTATAAGTTTTTTTAAAAAAAAGTCAAGACAAAACAATAAGTACATAAATAAAAAAGTTGTTTTAGTCTTGGCACGCAAGTTGCTCAAAGTAACTTGCAAGAAATGTCCAGAAAACGGACATAAAAAACAAAATTTTTAAGGAGTGGTATTTCAATGAAAAAGACAATGTTAGTTCTCTCAGTAATTATGGCAGTAGTATTCACAATGGGTTATGCATTCGCTCAGGAAGCTCCCGCGGCTCCCGCAGAAGCTCCTAAAGCCGAAGCTCCCGCAGCTCCCGCCGCAGAAGCTCCTAAAGCTGAAGCCCCTGCAGCTCCCGCAACAGAAGCTCCTGCAGTTACAGAAGAAGTATTAGTCGGCAAACTCGTTGACGTTGAAGGCAAAGTTACGATCGCTGTAGAAGGCAAAGAAGCCGTTGCTGTTAAAGTTGACGCTAAAGTTGAAGAAGTAAAAAAAGTTGAAAAATTTGCTGACAAAACATTCGAATTCAAAGGCACATTCGTTACTGAAAAAGTAAAAGAAGGCGACAAAGAAGTCGAAGTTAAATTGTTCGTTATCGCTTCTTTCGCAGAAAAAGCAGCAGCTCCCGCTGAAGCTCCTAAAGCCGAAGAAAAAAAATAGTTCGCTGAGGAACTAAAACTAGTTTCAGAACTCCATTTTTATCATAAATAAAACCCGCCTGAATTTAATGTTCAGGCGGTTTTTATTTTACTTCACAGGCGTTTTTTTTATAGAAACTAGCTCGCTTTTGATATAGGCTTATCGAGCTTGCTCAAGGATTTACGGGCATAAACCCTTACTATTTCCTCGGTATCCGTTAAAGCTTTTTTTAACGGTTCCAGGGCTTTTTTATCGCCGATCTCGCCGAGCAACTCGGCGGCGAAAGATCTGGTTATCTTATCGCCTTTTTCGAGCGCGGTGATGTAAAAATCCACATTTAGATCGAGGCCGTTAGACGAATTGTTTCTCATAAATTATCACTCCTAAGGTTAATTTTTATTATAATAAGTTTACATATTGCAAAATTTACAGGGGTACATGGTTAATTTTTATCATCTGTCAGAAAAAATTATTATTCATGCGAGAAAAAATCAAAAATTTTAAATGAAAATGAATCGTCTTTAACCAGAAAATATGCTTTTAAATATTTGACGTATGAATAAACTATCTGCATGGTTACCGCCTCCTGGATCTGATGCTGCGACAAATATTGCGTAATTTAGAACGACTGTATCTCACCTTACTATTACCGCCGCCGGTTATCTCATCGTGGAATATGAAGTAGTGCTTGCCGCGCTCCCGTGCGGGGTTTTCACTTCCACTTCCACAGCCCTTTGATTTTGCGAAAGTTCGGGGTTATATGACATGTACATAATCTTATAAAACGTTTTAAAGCTCTGAAGAACTTTTTTAAGGTTGAATTTAAGCTCGTAAGGGTTAGGCGAGAACTGAGCCACGCCGCCGGTTTTATTTGCCAGTTCGCGCAGCGGCTCTTCGAGAACTTCGTAACCCAGGCCTATGGTATAAATCTGAACGCCGTATTTTCTGGCGTAGTCTATAACTTCGTCGAGCGTATGTTTAGAATAAGGTTTTTTGCCTGAAGGGCTTTCGTCGCTGCCGTCGCTTATCACTAAAATAGCTTTTCCGCCGTCTCTGTAATGCAGCATATCTATGCCTTTATATAAAGAATCGTAAAGATACGTTCCGCAATCGGCGTTAGTTGAAAATAAAGCCTTATTGAGTTTGAACTGGTCGCCGGTAAAATCCTGAAGAAGTTTTATGCTCTGGCGGAAGCCAAGAATGGCGCATTTATCGTTTTTATCGAGCATAGATAAGAAAGCGAAAGCGTCCTGCTTTAATTCCCTCATCATTCTTTTCATCGAGCCGGAAATATCCAGGGCGAGAACCAGGTTTACCACTTTAGGATCGGTTTCGACTTTTATGTGGTCTATTTTAATGCAATTTTCAGATACCTTGAAATAGTTTTTATTGAGATTTCTATATATCGCTCCGTCTTCATCGGTTACGTAAGCGTATATGCTTATGACGGGAAAGCTGGATGAATCGATCGATTTAATATTCATCGAAAGGTTTTCGTTATAAAACGGCTTTGACGATCCGTATTCGAACGCGTACGCGCAGTAAGACATTAAAGTCAATATGCCGATTACCGCAGCCGCGGTAAACAGTGCTCGCGCCGCGCCCGCCGGCCTGAATTTCGGCGCGCGTTCGGACCGGTTATTAATTTTATTTCCCGTTATAAGCTTTAACATTGGTTGCCTCCATAAAAAACAGATAGTTTAATTTAATATCGGATTAATTATTCGATTATTAAGTTATTTATCTGAACAATCCTAATACCGTTAAATTTGCCTTTATCTGTATCACTTTTTCATCGTTGGGCGATACGGTCGAAGCGTAGTTTATATGCTCGATAGCGGCGCTGTTGTTGCCCTGAAGGTAATAAAGATAAGCCGCGATAGCGTGCGCCTGACCATTAGTTACGCCGTGATTGAGTTTTGGCGCGTATGTGAAAAATTTATTGGGCTGATATACGTTGGTTCCGCTTTGAATGGGATCGATTCTTTCTAAAAGCGATACGGCGTTGATAAAATCCTGATTAGTTTTGGATTTTGACATATAAGCCAGCGCGAGAGCCACGCGCGCGTCGTTAATTTCCTGATTGGCATAATTATAAAGATCTACGGACGGTATCTTTTCGAGAGTGAAAATGACCGAGTTGGTGTCCGCGTTTCCCGCTTCCGAACCGCTTTTAAGCATGGACCAGCCTATTCCGGCGAGGGCCAGGTTTTTTTCTTTAGCGGTGTAAGCGTATTCGTAAGATTTTTGAAAATCCGCCTGGGCGTTGGCGTAATTTCCCATGTTAAACGACTGCTGAGCGGCTACGAACTTTTCGTAAGCCGGAGTCTGCACGGGCGGAAGGTAAATATCACCGGGCTCCTGCGTGGCTATAGAAGAGCCGCCGCCCCCGCCGCATCCGTAAAATAGCACGGGCAGGCACAAAAGGGATATCAATAAAGCGAGGAATTTGTTATCGGATATTTTAGCCTTAATGTTTTTTAAATTTGTAATTTTCATATTCATAATGCTTCACCTTTGAACCGTTAATTTTCCCTGTTTATAATATTCGTTTTCGCCTTTTTTATATATCAGCTTGTAAATATACTGGCCGTTGGCCACGGGCGATCCCCTGAAATCGTTCAGGTCCCATTTTATTGCGCCGTACGGCGCCGAGTTCTTTTTTATGGGGAGGTCTTCTATATTTTTTATAATAGCGCCTTCGGCGTCGTAAATTTTTATTTTAACGTTGTTTACGTCGTTTTTAAGCGTATAATTAAAGCTTATAGCCTGGTTAGGACCGCTCGCCGGAACCGGAGCGCACTCGACGGCTTCTATATCGGAGCTTAACGCTTCGTACTCGCGGGCCGTTCCGGTTATTCCGCCTTCGCGGCAGGCGACTATTACAAAAAGAGCCATGCACAGAGTTATTATTTGCAATAATTGAAGTCTGTAATTACCTTCACCGCTGGTTATCAAATTAAATTTATCTCCTTTCAAACTGGCTTTTTATAATTTTATTATTTTCGTTATAAGCCGCCGCGCGAAACCTTATTTCATAACGGCTATTTTCCCTGTTTTTTCAATAGTTTCACCGCTTTGCAGGCTTATTTTAAGCCTGTAATGGTAAACGCCGTTAGCAACCCTTTCTCCGTCGTTATCGACGAGGTTCCATCTGATAACATGCGCGGTATTCGAAGCTATGGCCGGATGCGAATCGCTGGAATAAACCAGGTTCACATTGGCGTCGTATATTTTCAAATCTACCTGCGAAGCGTTCTGGTTAAGAGCGTATTGAATATTGCAAAACGACCTTGCCGGGTTCGGAAATGCTATTATGCTCTGATAAATTCCGGTTGCCGGAGCGGCTTGATAGTTGATTTGCGCCGTTCTGGAAATATTTCCGCTCTTATCGGCTACTTCGAAACTGATCCTGCTGGTTTTATTCACGCTTATTCCGTTGTTTTTAAGCGAAGCCGCGTTGAAGCTCATTTTAACTTCGCCGCCGGTTTTTTCTATGGCCGCCGGTTTGACCCTGATCTGCTTTCCGTCGATTATCATCTTGATATTGTTTTCGTCGATTCCGGCGCCGTTGTCGCTTGCCGTAATTTCTATTACGTTTTTAACTTCACCGTTTTCGGAATTAAGCACTTTAACCTGCGGCTTTTCTATATCGGCGAACATAGCGTAAACGCCGAGCGAATCCACGTAAGCATGATAATTATCGCCGCCGTCCGCGACGCCGCCGCCGGCGAATTCCCATTTATCGCCGTTCAACCTGTATATGCCGATTTTATCCGCCGATATTTTATCGATTCCGGAGTTTTTATATTTTAAATACTCTTCGGTATCGGGATGTATTTTAAATTTAACGGCCGCCGGCGTTTTAAACTGCATGTCCTGGGGCGCGAATTGATAAGCGCCGCTCAACCTGTAAAGCTCTTTATTGGCTTCTTCGCTTTCGCCCGTGTATTGAGGCGCTATTATGAAAGTTTTCGTTCCGCCTATATCTTCTTTCGTCTTTATGAGGCTGCACAGCCCGTCGGCGCTTACGAAATTAACGTCTCTTGAAAGGTCCGACGCCGTCATTTTAACCGAATAAAGATTTATAGCGCGTTCCGCTCCGCCGTTTCCGGCGAGGGACTTTTTGGAAGCGGTTTTTAACTTAGCCGCGCCTGCGGGCGCGTCCGTAAAAGCCTGCCCGGGGTCCAGCACGGCCATGTCTATCTGGCTGGAGTAATTTTCATCTATGCGGTATTTGTATGTATATAAATTCTGCCTGTGCGATATAAGTTCATTTCTTGACCTGTATATCGGCACTTTTCCGGGCTGGCGTATGCCGAGCTGGAACTGTTGGGTAACCGGCGTAGTGGCAAGCACCGTGATTATAAGATCGCGCGTATCGATAGGATTGCTGAACGCGGTTACTATGAATCCGGGCGACATGGTTATATTTTTCTTATATACCTTCGCTATGAGCACGCTGTCCGTGTCGTAGAAGCTTTTTGCTAAGAAAGTAAAGCTGCTCAGATAATTAACGTTATCTATAGGCACTCTCGCGTATCCCGTGAAATACGACTTTAACTTATTGTTATCCGAAGCGTCGGCCTTGTTTTCAAATTTAGTGAACTGCACGGGTATTTCATTTACCGCCGGTGTTATGTTTTCGGGCTGGTAAAAACATTTTGGATAGGTGGAAACGGAAAGTTCCTTGCTGAATTTTACGACGAAGTTGATTCTCCAGAAAAACTCCGAATAATCGAGTTTTGTCTTAACTTCTTCTATCGCCACGTCGGAAACTACCACGCAGAGTTTATTGTTGTTATAAGCGTCGCCGTCCGCGTCGCCGCCGGTTACGTTTTGCTGGTAAGGCGCGTTCAGCGAAGAGTTGTTGACAGCCACTTCAAAAGTGGAGCCGCTCGGCGAGTTGGGCGTCATAGGCACGTTCAGCTTGAACTTTATTACGACTTTTTGATCGGATGCCGTTTCTTTGAGGATGGCGCCGTAAAGCAGGGTGATATCGAGGTTTGCGCCTACCGCGTTTTTATTATAGGTATAGTTTACGTTCTGTATTAACTTTTGCTCGCCTATATACACGTCTATAGTGTCCTGCGTATATGAATAACCTCCGCCCGGATGTTTTATGGAAATTTTATCGATTCCGAGGTTATAGCTCATTATTTTCGGCTTGAGCGTCACTACGAATTCTTCCGGGTCCGCGTTGGCGTCGATGCGTTTGGGCACCGACGAAGGATTTATTTCACCGGTTACAAGCGCGGCGGGTTCGACCGCGTATGCCGTAAATGTGTATGCCTGCGATATGTTGCCCGAAAAGTCGGTGGCTTTGATGGTGAAAGTTTTAGCGCCGGTTTGATACGGGTTGGTCGGAAACACTACTATCTTTTTAAAAGTAGTGGTGGTGCCGTCGCGCTCTAAATTAACCTCGTTGGTTAAATCGGGAAATATAGCTCTGAGATCGACTTTAACGTCGCCGTCTTTTAAAGTGTTGTCGTCGACTACGGCTATTATAGTGAATGTGCCCGTTGTGGGGTTGATAACGTTATCGAGTATCTCGCCGCCCACCTGCGCTATAATTTTACCTACAAGCACTTTAGGCGCTGTCGTATCGAGCGAGGCTATATCTACTGGAATATTAGCTATGGCGGGATTTCCGGCCAGGTCGGATATCTCGGGGTTGGCCGCGTTGACTAAATTGATATCTACGCCTGAAGGCCTTCCGGCAAGATCGTTTCCGAGCGAGTAAACGCCTTTAACGGTCATAACGGGGTTAGCTCCGAGCGTTATGCCTACTTCTTTCACTCCGGTATAGGTGAAAGAAGCTCCGGCGCCGAAGGCGTCGTTGGCTACGGGCATTTTAAATACCGTTCCGGGCGAGAAGTTAGGATCGGGCGAAACCATTATGGCCTTATCGAAACCTACATACACTATATCGCCGTCGGACAGCCCGCCCTTGCCGGGAGCGGTGTTTTTATCAAAATACTTCGCATAAGCCACTTTCGGCCCGATGGAATCCGTAGAGCCTATATCCACGCCGGCTTCATAGCCGGGGACCATGGGATTTGCTATATTCAGGTTGGGTGTGGCGGGGTTTCCGGCGTTATCCACTATGGCGGTCTGATTGGCTACCACGTTGATACCCGTAGGAATGGGGTTTACGTTAAACGGATCGTAAATGCCCCTGATGACAATGGATGTGGTTGATACGTCGCCGAGCGAAACTACTATCTGATTGGCATCGCCTGTAGAAATGCCCGCGCCGCCGCCTATCGTGTATCCGCGGCCGCTGTGGAGCAGTTTTACGGAAGCCGGGCTGTTTTGGGCCACGGTTACGCCTTCGTTGAATTTTAAAACTATCTGGTCGCCGCGGTTGAGGCCGTCGTTGCCTATATCGAAATAAGTGGACGAAAGAAGGTACGGCGGCGAGCCGTCGAGTATGAGATGCGGTATGTTGTCTTTGGTTACGACTTTAGCGGGAAAGCTTCTCACTCTGTCGGAACCGGAATTAATCATTAAAGTGTCGCCGTTTTCGACTATTTTGGTATAGCCGTTGCCGAGTTTTATTTCGATTATGTTATCGTTGATCGCCGCGCCTGTGTCTATGCGCGCGCCGGTTCCGAAAGTGCCGCTGCCGATAATCTGAAAGACCGTGCTTACGTCAACGGGGATGCCGCCGACTATAAACGCGCTGTCGTCGACCGGCACGTCGAAGGTTATTTCTATTGAGTCGTTGGTGTCTATGGTATCACGGTTATCCCTGTATTTTACGGTCGTTATGCTCGGGCCGCGGTTCATTATATAAACTTCTATCGAAGTTTCCACCGACGGATTTCCCGCCTGGTCGACGGCGAATATATAAACGCCGTAGGTGCCGTCTTCTACGATCTGGCCGAGAGTATTTTTGCCGTCCCATTTAGCGGTTTGCAATACGCCCGTGGGAAGCACCATGCCGGCGCCCAGGCTTTTTACTATGGCGCCTATTCTTGTTTTTACCGTAACTTCGGTGGTGCATGAAACGCGCGCGTCGTTTAAGATATATTTTACGTCAACTGCCCTCAGCGCCGGGTCTATCGAATCGGGAGCGAACGGAGTGGGCGTGGCGCTGATGATATTTATTACGGGGCCGGTATTATCTACCTGTACGGTGGTAGTTACCGTGGTGGAATTTAAAGCCGCGTCGGTGCCGGTTATTTCGAACGTGTATGTTCCGTCGGCCACGTACGTGCCGGTATCGTCTTTACCGTCCCATGTAGTGTTTTTGAGCCCGGGGCTCTGAGGCACGTTCGTGATTAATGTTCTAACCTGGTTATTGAGGCTGTCTAAAACTTTAATCGTTACTTCGGCCGATTCTGAAAGATTATATTTCAGCATGGTCGTTTTATAGTTTACATTTGAATTCTGAGGCGAAAAAAACGGAGGCACGGTCAATAATCCGGTTATCGCGGGCGGCGTGTTATCTACCGCCACGGTGAGCGTCGCCGGATTGGGGCTTCCTATATTTCCTGCGCTGTCGGTGAGGTAAATTTCGATTCTGTAATCGCCTTCTCCTACTACGTTGCCGGTTGAGTCGTTGCCGTCCCATGTTTCGGTGTGGCTGCCTAGCGTCTTTAAATACGGCCCGAACTGCCTTACCAGCGGCCCTGTGGTGGATATTATCCTGATTTCTACGGTGCCTTCCTTGGATATGTTATATGAAATAGTGGCCTGGTCGGTTATGCCGGGGCTCGAGCTAGGCGATATGGCTTTAGGCGTTACGGAATAAGGCCCTACTACCGGACCGGTCTTATCTACCCTTACATTTCCAACGTTGGTGTTTTTATTTCCAGCGAGGTCTTCGGTTATGATTTCGTAGGCGTATATTCCGTCGGCTACCAGCTGGCCGCCGCTGTCGCGTCCGTCCCATGGCTCCTGGTATGTCTGGGGCGCGATTTTCTGAAGCATATAAGTCGCGGGCCTTAAATTTCTTTTAGTGAGCACCCTGGCCTGGTCTTTTATTATAATTTCCACCGTAGCGTCTTCGCTTAACGAAAATGAAATAGTGGTGGGGCTTACGTTAGGAGAAAACGGAGTCGGCGCGGCGCCGAACGGGGAAATATCGGTGACCGTTTTATCTACGGTAACGTTATGGGTAATGGTAGATGCGAACCCGACTTCGTTGGTGGAAGTTATTGAAAGCGTATAAACGCCGTCGTTGACGCTCAATCCCGAAGCGTCGTCGGTGCCGTCCCATATCTGGGTATAATTGCCGCTGTTCTTTTTAGTTTTAGGCAGTAAAACTTTCGTGATAGCGTTGGGAGCGCCCTGCGGATAAATAACTATTCTTACGTCGGCCGTGTCGTTGACCGTATAAGAAACCGTGGTGGTATCTTTTACCGTGGGCGACGCGGGAAGCGGCGAGAAAGGATTATTGGTAAGGGCCGGAACCCCGAAAGTGATAGCAGGAATATTAGAGCTTATAGTCACGTTTACGGAAGCGTCCACTGAGTCGTTGCCGGCGAGGTCTCTCGCTCTGACTCTTATTGTGTACACTCCGTCGGCCGTAGCGCCGGCGCCGTCCCATGTCGCGCTCAGCGCAGAAGGAGGAACGACGTGGTTAACGCCTGATTCGAGCGTTCTTATAACTACGTTCGAGCTGTTTAAAACTTCTATCGTAACGAAGGATGTTTCTGATAAAGTATATGAAAGCGTTGTAGTCTGCTTGTTTACGTCGGGCGACGCCGGCGAGAATACGGGATTTGAAAGCGCCAGATTTGAGACTACGGGGCTCGTGAAATCGAGTATGAACGATCTGGGCTGGCGCTGCGGGGAGCTGTATCCTGTTCCATCCCATGCGTAAACGTCCCACCACCATTTGCCTTCGGTGAAATTTACCGCGTTGAAGCCGTTTAAAACCTGAAAACTCATGGCGGTGCCGGGAGGCGTCGGGCCGGCGGGATTGGTATCTACGGGAGTCGGAAGCGAAAACATGGGCTTTAATGCGGCAACTTCTGAGCTTGCGCCCGAGGTTGTAGGCGGCAGCGACGCCGGCTGGGGGTCGGATTTAAAAAATACGACCTTCATTTCGACCGTGTCCTGTTCGGGATCGGTCGGCACCTGCCACTGCAGCTGAACGGCCGTGGTCGAATTGAAATATGTGTTATTCGCCGGGCCGACGAAAGGCGGCATCTGCGAAGGCAGGCCTGACGCTTCCGCCGCGCTCGCGCCGGTAAAAAATACGGCCGCCGTTATTATAAATATGAAATATAATATTCTTCGATCCCCCGTGTTAAGTCTCATTAAATCTCACGTCCTTAAAACATTTTATTTGAGTCGTTATAACCTGAATAAAAAAAATATTAAAGTTTATAAGCTAAGTCATATAAATTTATCGGCAAAATTATTTATAAGTTAATTTAAAAATTCCGCCGTTGTATGATATAATATATTTCAATATAAAAACGAAAAATTATTAGATATAAGAAAGAAGGCTTCAGTGAATCACAAGTTTATCGATACCGAAGAAAAAATGTGCCTGTACTCAAAAGAACTTGCCGAAAAAGGCTGTGAAATTATTGCGCTGGACATCGAAGGCGAATCCAACCTTCATCAATACGGCGAAAAATTATGCCTTATCCAGATATACGACGGGGAAACCGCAGTTATAATAGATCCTTTTAAAATGCCGATCCACCATATAAAAGAGCTTATCGAAAACCGTTCGATAATGAAAATCATGTTCGACGCGGCCGGCGACCGCGCGTTTTTATATAAAAATTGCGGCGTGGATTTAAAAACCGTCCTGGACCTTCAGGCGGCGGTTTTGTTACTGGATTACGAAAAAAGGGACCTTTCGTCGGTTTTAAAAACGGCGCTGGACATAGACCTGGGTAAATCTAAAAAGAAATTTCAGATGTACAACTGGAGCCGCAGGCCTTTGAGCCTGGAAGCGGTCGAATACGCCCTGTTCGACGTTATCAATCTGTTCAAGCTTAAAGATAAGCTCATGTCTGATATTATAGCAAAAGGGCTTTTTGAAAAATTTATTTCAAAAAACCTTCAGGTACAGAATAAAGCGCATATATATAATTCGAAGCCAAAATTATTAAGAACGAAAACTTTCGATTCGCTTCAAAAAAGCGCAAAAATGATTTTTGAAAAGCTGCTCGCCATAAGGGAAAGATATGCCCAGAAGATGAACCTGCCGCCGAATCTGGTGCTGGCTAACGATTTATTATTCAAGCTCGCGGAAAAAAATATTAAGATAAGCGAAGTTAAATTCGCCAGAGTGATTCACGATAATATTAAATCTCAAATCATAGATGAAATGCAGAAAGCTATATCGGGCGGGGATTAAGAAGCGTTAAAACGTTTTTCCGACAGTGATTCCATAACTGAAGGTGTCCGGTTTTTCGACTATTTCTTTTAAATCCTTATCGATTGCCGTATAATATTCGGCATGCGGCTTTATATACACGCCGTCTTTTCTGGTATGCGTGTAAGAAATTTCAGACCCTATCATATCGAAACCGGGTTTTGACAGCTCGAAATTTAATTCGTTGAATATTCTCGAGCAGAATTCTACATAGAGCGATGATTTAAAAACTCCGCCGCGCGGCGTTTCGCGTTCGAGCGAAATGCCGAAATCGGCTATGTAATAGCCTTTATAAGTTTGAATATCCCACGCCTGGCTTACATATAAATCAAAATTTTTAAACGGCTTCGTCAGCGTTAAAATAAATTCGCGCGTCGAAAGCGCTTCTTCGTCTTCTGGAAAATGATAAGATTGGAGGGCGAATTCGGCTTCTACAGGGCCCGCCTGAATTGATTTTGAAATGTAAAGATTATACTGGTCGAATACCCGCTTCGTGAGGTCGAAATTGCCGTAAATCATATAAGTATAGCCGCGGTTTTCGAGCCACAGGCTGGATTGGGCCACGGCCCCGTCGCTGAGCGGAATGCCGTACCATACGTATTTTGAAATGTAATCCGTTTCGAACCCGATGGACGGGCGGGAAGGCGCATCTTCTTCCGTTTCAATTTCGCCGGATTCGGCGCGGTTATTTTTAGCTCCGCCATGGCTGAACGCATATGCCGCCTCCGGCCCGGCGCCGCAAGCGTAAATTATGACAAGCGATAAAACCAGTATAAAAAAGCATTCAATTTTGCTTATATTGATAAACGTCATATTTAAAACCTTTTGATTTTATAAATTTAAAAGCCTTTTGGCTTCGTTCCATTCGTTGGTCAGGTACGGCGATATTTTGGAAGTGGAGCTCACGGCTTCGAGCAGTTCGAAAGAGGAAGCTTTTTCTTTTTTAAAAGTTTTATCTTCGAAAACCGTAAACGAATTGGATCCGGCGTATGAAAGCCTCTGCGGAACGATAAATTCGCCGTTATTTGCGAGATGCGTTTTAATGTGCGAAACGCTTTCTTCAATAGAACGCGCGTCGATAGTTTTATTTCTGACCGACGCCCATCTGGCTAAAAACGAAAGCCCCCTCAGAACGTCGTATTTATAAAACCTGGGAAAGCAGAGTTTCAGCCAGCCTTCGTCGATAACTTTGCCGGAAGTGGATTTGAAAAGCTTGTGGCTTATAAGATATTCGGCGCCTTTATCCAGAAAATCCAGCTCTTCGCGGCTGAATTTATGGTTGGAGCAGTATAAAATAGCTTCGAGCGGAGCCATGGTAGAAACCATCGAGCTTTTTTTGACGGGCTTAGTATAAACCGTCTCGTCGCAGTTGAGGCCGCCGTCGGGAAGCTGGTACTTTAAAAACCATTCGCGGGCCCACGGTATTTCGCCGTCCGCGTCGACGCCGCGGGCGAACGCGATTTTATATATGGTCCCCAGCGCGCAGTGGCACATTACGTTTAAAAAAGAAGTCCCTTCCGGCGCGTCTTTTTCCGTGAACGGAAAATAATGAAGGTAGTGCGAATTGACCGCTTTAATCATTATATCCATTATGCCGTAAGGTATCATTTCGGTAAGGCCCATTTCATGAAGCAGCGTCATGTGCCACCATGGCGAGTTCCATTTAGGCCAGTACGGGTCGAGCGCGACGCTTTTTTCCGCTTCGGGCGAGTTTAAATATTTTATAGACTCGCACAGCGCGGTTTCGCAATCTATAAGGCCGTTTCCGGCGTTTTTCGTCGTATTATCCGTCATACTCGTTAATATCCGTTCTTGATTATTATTGCCGGCGCGCGGTTTCTTATTAAAACTCGATGCCGGTTATGGCTTTTCTCGATTGAAAATAATGTTTTACGTCTTTTATTTCGCTTACCAGGTCGGCTTTTTCTATTACGAAATCCGGGGCGTCGCGGCCGGTAAGTATGAGCTCGGTGTTTTCTTTTTTAGCGTCGAATATTTCGTCGAAATGCTCTTTTTTAATGAGGTTGAATTTATAGGCGTAAAGTATTTCGTCGAGAATCAGGACATCTACGCTGTCGTTTTTTAATATGTCGGCGGCTTTTTCGGCGGCCTTTTCGGCCGCGGCTACGGCCTCTGGAGCCGGATTTTTAAAATCGACCCAGCCGTCCGTGCCGAACTGTAAAATTTCGATGCCGGGATCGTTTTTAAAAAACTTGATCTCGCCGTAAGTGTTGAACATCTTTTCTGATTTCATGAACTGTATTATTTTAACTGCGAAGCCGTGGCCGCGCGCGCGCAGCGCGAGGCCGAAAGCCGCCGTGGTTTTGCCTTTTCCGTTACCGGTATATACCTGTATGAGGCCTTTTTCTATATTCATAAAAATTCCTAAAACATGGGCGGTTCTTCGTAAACGCCGTAAACTTCGCGGAACACGTCGCACATTTCGCCGAGCGAGGCGTACGCCTCCACGCAGTCGATGAGCGCGTACATAACGTTGGCGCCGCTTTTAGCGTCGTTTTTAAGGCGTTCGAGGGACGATTTCACCTTATCGTTGTCGCGTTTTTTCTTGAGCTGGGTAAGCGACGCGACTTGTTCGCGCTCTATTTTTTCGTCTATTTTCAGTATTTCGCCGCCGCCTTTTTCGTTGTTGCCGTCGCAGTAAGAATTCACGCCGACCACTATGCGCTCGTTCTTTTCTATTTCACGCTGGTACCTGAAGGCCGCGTCGGATATTTCGGACTGGAAGAAACCTTTGTCTATGGCGGAAAGAACGCCGCCCATCCTGTCTATGCGGTCGAAGTAATCCATTACGCCTTTTTCCATTTCGTCGGTAAGCTTTTCCACGTAATATGAGCCGCCGAGCGGGTCTATAACGTTAGCCGCGCCGCTTTCGTTAGCTATGATCTGCTGGGTGCGCAGCGCTATTCTAACGGCTTTTTCGGTGGGGAGCGCAAGGGCTTCGTCCATGGAATTAGTGTGCAGCGACTGCGTTCCGCCCATAACGGCCGCGAGCGCCTGTATGGTTACGCGCACTATATTGTTTTCTATCTGGTTGGCCGTTAGCGAGCAGCCGGCGGTCTGGGTGTGAAAGCGCATCAATTGCGCGCGCTGGCTTGAAGCGCCGAATTTCTCCTTCATCAGTTTTGCCCATATGCGGCGCGCGGCGCGGAATTTAGCCACTTCTTCGAAAAAGTCGTTATGCGAGTTGAAGAAGAAAGAAAGGCGCGGCGCGAATTCGTTAACGTCGAGGCCGCGCGCTATGGCGGCTTCTACATAAGTGCGCCCGTCTATGAGCGTGAATGCGAGCTCCTGGAGGGCGGTAGCGCCGGCTTCTCTTATGTGGTAGCCCGATATGGATATGGTGTTCCATGCCGGAAGGTGTTTGGAGCAGTATTCGATCGTGTCCACTATGAGCTTTATCGAAGGCTCCGGCGGGAAGATGAACGTCTTCTGGGCTATATATTCCTTTAAAATATCGTTTTGTATGGTGCCGCTGAGTTTTTCCGGGGCGACCCCCTGCTTTTTCGCGACGGCTATATACATGGCCAGAAGTATGGCCGCCGGCGCGTTTATGGTCATGGATGTGGAAACTCTGTCCAGCGGGATGCCGTCGAATAAAGTTTCCATATCGGCGAGCGTGTCTATGGCCACGCCGTCTTTTCCTATTTCGCCGCGCGAAAGGGGATTATCGGAATCCAGCCCCATCAGGGTCGGAAGATGAAATGCCACTGAAAGGCCCGTCTGGCCGTTTTTAAGAAGGTATTTATAGCGTTCGTTGGACTGCTTTGCGGTGCCGAATCCGGCGAACTGGCGCATGGTCCAGAGTTTTTCACGGTACAGCGTGTTGTGCACGCCGCGCGTGAAAGGGTAATCGCCCGGAATGCCGAGTTTTTCAAAATAATCGAAGCCTTCCAGATCCAGCGGAGTATAAAGCGGTTCGGGCTCGTAAGACGACACCGACATGA
The DNA here is from genome assembly GCA_002069765.1 of bacterium ADurb.Bin243. GTDB lineage: Bacteria > Muiribacteriota > UBA9980 > UBA9980 > UBA9980 > UBA9980. The sequence goes on along the minus strand of MWBZ01000001.1, from coordinate 22,263 downwards.
ATTTCTTCTGCCGGAGTTTAGAGGCGTCCTTCTTTTTATTGTAATCCGATTTCCATTTATTGAAGCTTTCTTTCATCTTTTCAAGATTCATAGCATTCTCCCGTTAATACTTTTATATATTTTTATATAACCTTAATTTATTCGGCCGAATGATGGAGTATTTTTTTTTCGATATATTCCATCAATTGAACGCTTGCCCTGTGCGGGCTAAGCGCGCCGTTTTTTACCTGCGATTCTATTTCTTCGTAATTTTCGGCCCGCGATAACCTGCGGTTGATTTCGTCTATTATTTTAAGGTTCATTATATTTTTAAACGCGCGCGCGTTTCTTTCGGCGCGGTTGACCGAAAACCATCCGCTGGTTTCCAGATATATACGGTGCTTATCCACGGCCGCTTTTATTTCCGCTATGCCCTCGCCTATATTAGATTTAGCTAATATAATCGGCGTTTCGTATTTGTCGTTGAGCGGGTTCATCATGAGCATGGACTGCAGTTCGCGCAGGGTCCTTTCGCAGCCGTCGCGGTCGGCTTTATTTATCACGAATATATTGCCGATTTCTAATATTCCGGCTTTTTGCGCCTGTATGTCGTCGCCGGTGCCCGGCATCGTGACTACCACGGTGGTATCGCAGGCGCGCATGACGTCCACTTCGTTCTGGCCGGTTCCGACAGTTTCTACGAGTATTATCTCTTTTTTAAAGGCGTCCATCACCCTTATAACGTCCACGGCTGCTTCTGAAAGTCCGCCCAGGCTGCCGCGGCTGCTTAGCGACCTGAAATAAAACTTAGGGTCGAGCGCTATTTCTCCTATCCTGATACGGTCGCCCAGAACGGCTCCGCCGGTGAAAGGCGACGACGGATCTACGGCTATTACGCCTGTGGAGCAGCCGGCATGAAGATATTCGGCGGCGAGCCTGTTTATGAGGGTGCTCTTGCCGACGCCCGGAGGCCCGGTTATTCCGACGATATATGCGGAGCCAACGTGCGGCTGGAGCGCTTCCATATATTCTTCGTAACCGCGCCTGCGGTCTTCTATTATGGATATTATGCGGGCGCAGGCCCTTTTATCGCCCTTTAAAAACCGCCCGACAAGAGAGGCGTCGAATGACATTTATTCATTTCCCTTTCTAACGTTGGCTTTGACGAATTTAACGGTGTCGTCGGTGGGCGTTCCGGGGCCGAACACTTCGGCCACGCCTATGCTTTTTAAGTATGCGACGTCGTCTTCGGGGATTATGCCTCCGCCGAATACCATTATATCGTCGATACTGTTATGTTTTAAAAGGTTCATTATTTCCGAAAAGCAATGGTTGTGCGCGCCCGAAAGTATGGACACGCCTATCGCGTCAACGTCTTCTTCTATGGCGGCGTTCACGATCTGTTCGGGGGTCTGGCGCAGCCCGGTGTAAATCACTTCGAACCCGGCATCGCGGAAGGCCCTGGCTACAACTTTAGCGCCCCTGTCGTGGCCGTCGAGGCCCGGCTTGGCTATTAATACCTTGATTTTTTCTGACATTTGAATCACCCGTCTATTTTTTTTATGTATTGAATAAGTTTTTATTTTAACAATTGCAGCATTTCGATTCGCTTTGCGGCGAAATCGTTGAGCGTCTGAGTAATTTTTTCTTTCTTTTTGATGGATTCGTCGAACAGGCAGGCCAGCTTTTCGCGCACGAAAATTTCGAACGGCCCGAAATCCGGCTTTTCTCCGCCTGTTATCTGGCTTATATGGTCGCGCTTGAAATAATAGACTTCGAGATTTTCGACCAGATAGCCTGGGACGTAAAAAATATTTTTGGCGTTCATTACGTCTTCGTAAACTTCCATGTCTATTTCTTCTTCGCAAACGCCGACCGCGGCCTTGAAATTAGCTTTGAAAAGGTCCATGAATCCGGCGGCGTTGGTAGATGTGGCGTAGATCAGCACTATGTCGAAGTTATTTTCTTCCACGCTTAAAACCGAAGGGTCGCTGAACACTTTTATATCGGGAAGGTCGCTCAAAAGCCATGATATTTTAGCGTAGTCTGCGGGTTTTCCGAAAAAACCTATTTTAAGGCCTGTTATTTCGCGGTTGCCGAAAATTTTAGTGGACACCTCGCGAAGAGTGCTTATCATGGCTATTTTTTTTATGACCGGGAGTATTTTTTCGTCGTTGATTATTACGCTCTGGCCGAGTAAATTTTGCGTTTCTACCTTTATGTAATCGAGCATGCTCTTATTCACGTACGAGGAAGATTTTATTATGAACCTTCCGTTGAGCTTGTTAACGTGCCTCGCGAGCGATCTGAAATAAACTTCTTCGTAGCCTTTTTCGGGCATGCCCTGCGCTATTATTTTAGCGCCGCCGTAGTGCAGGCCGAGAAAAGCGTACACGTTGGTCAGTTTTTGAGACAGAAAGCACGCGCAGGAGGCGGATTCTTTATAGCTGGAAGCGTCCGGCACGAACGTTATGTCGCCGAGAGCGGGGCCTAAAGCGGTGCTGTTTATGGCTATTATAGCCTTAAAGTTGGAGTTTTTTTCCACGCAGAACTTAAGCTGCTCGGAGCCGGTTTGTTTCATTATAGCGAACATCGACATAATAAACTCTCCTAAAGATATGTTTTAGGCGTTTCCGCGCCGTTTAAAACGCGCAGGCACCCTTCGGCCAGGGCGCGCATTTCGTCTTCGCCCGGATGCAGTATCACTCTGGAAATAAAAGAAACCCTTTCGGATATAAGGTCCGTTAAATCTTTTGAAAACGCCATGCCGCCGGTTATTATTATGGCGTCCACGTTTCCTTTTAAAACGGCGGCCATTTCGGCTATGTATTTAGCCGTCTGATACGCCATTCCTTCAAAAACAAGCCTGGCGGTGGGGTTGCCCTGGGCGTAAAGCTCGCCGACTTCCCTGGCGGAGTTGGTGTTTAAATAAGCGTTGAAGCCGCTTTTTCCTACGAGCCGGGCATAAAGCTCTTCTTTAGTTTTAAACTTGCCTGAAAATATCATATCCATCAAATCTCCGGTTGGAAGCGCGCCGGCGCGTTCAGGAGTGAGCGGGCCCTCGTAAAGCGCGTTGGTGCCGTCCACTATCTTTCCGCGTTCTATGGCCGCTATCGAAACCCCTCCGCCAAGATGCGCCACTATGAAATTAGATTCGTCCAGGCTCCGCGCCATTTTTTCGGATTCGCGCCTGGCGACCGCGCGGATGTTCAGCGCGTGCAGCATGGAGCGGCGCTTGATTTCGGGCATTCCCGTGAGCTTGGCCAGCGGGGTGAATTCGTCTATCACCGGAGGGTCCACTACGTATGAAGGAAGGCCCAGGTCCCACGAGATTCCGTACGCTATGACCGCCGCCAGGTTGGAAGCGTGTTTTCCGGAAACTCCGGCGATAAGATCGTCTATCATGCGCTGGTTTATAGGATATACGCCGCCCTCGATGGGTTTCATAAGGCCGCCGCGCGCCACGACCGCCGAAAGCGATTCTATGTCGAATTTTTTATCGGAGACGGTTTTTAATATGGTTTTCTTGCGGTATTCGTATTGCTCGTTGATATTTTTAAATTTTTCGAGGTCTTTTTTATGGTGCGCGATATTCTGCACGAAAAGCGGCTCCAGATTTTCGTAAACGGCTATTTTAGTGGAAGTCGAACCGGGGTTTATGGCGAGGATAAATTTTTTAGATACGGTATCAGTCATTATTCAACCTCCGACTTTAATTTACGTTTATATTTCCGGTGAATATTTTTTTAAGTTTATGCACGACGGTGAGCCTTTCCGAAGCCATCTTTTCGGCGATGGCGCAGGGCGTTTCGCCGCTTTCCCTCGACTGGGCGAGTATTTCGCCCATGATATCGCTGATTTGTTCTATGTGGTGTTTTATATGGTCGTCGTCGTAGCCGAATATTTCAGAAAACGCTACCACGGCTTCGGCCGCGTTCATCACGACGCCGGGCGCGTGTATTATTCCGTTTTTAAGCATAAGGTCTGAAACTTCGTCGGAAGCGAGCTGCATTTTAGCCATTCCGGCCACTATTTTGCATCTTTTATCGGTTATATATTTTTCGGTCACGACGCCTCCGGCCTCGCATGGAACGAATATATCCACATTTATCGCGTCGTATTCGTCGGGCCTGACTATCTGTATGGCGCTTATTTCGTCTTTGAGGCGTTTCACGTTGTCGTAATGCCTGTCGGTGACTATTATCTCGGCGCCTTCGTTTGAAAGCATTTTAACCAGCTGTATGGCGGCCGGCGTAAGCCCCTGCACGAGTATTCTTTTTTTGTCGAGTATGGCGCTCGCAAAAGCTTCGTTGGCGCAGGCTTTTATACCGCATAACGCGCCGTAGGCTATAAAATAAGACGGATCGGCGCTGCCGTAAAATTCGGGCTGGCCGATTACGTTAGGAAATTCTTTTGAAATGAACATCATGTCTTTGAGCGTAAAGCCGGAATCGGGCATGGTGCAGAAGCGGTTTCCGAGGGAGCGCAAAAACCGTCCGTAGGCGCGAAGGTATCCTTCGCTTTTTTCACAGTCGTCCTCGTTAATTAAAATGCTGGACGCCCCGCCGAGGTCGCAGTTTAATATGGACGCCGACATGGTGGAGTTTTTAGCCAATTTCAGCGCGTCGGAAATGGCGGCGTCTTCGAAAAAATAATTAGCGAGCCGCGTTACGCCGAAAGCCATTCCCAGATTTGAATTGTGAATCGACACTATAGCTCTCAGGTCGAATTCCGGTTCGTAAAACAGGTTAAGTTCTTCATGCCCATATTTTTGCATTTCTTCAAATATATCCACTTAAACTTACCTCGCTTATTTATTTTTTGCTTCTTATATACAACGGGGGCGCTTTTGGGCGCCCCGTGCATTTTTATGACTTTATTATTTTATTACCAGCGATGCGATTACATGCCTCTGTATTTCGGAGGTGCCTTCGTATATTTCGGTAATGCGCGCGTCGCGGTAGTACCTTTCCACGTCGTATTCTTTCATGTATCCGTATCCGCCCATGATCTGCATGGCCTGATGCGTGACGTAAGTGGCCATTTCGGACGAAAATACCTTGGCCATGGAGGCTTCTTTTACAAAAGGCTTGTCGTTGTCGCGCAGATACGCGGCGTGATAGACCAGCCATTTAGTGGCTTCTATGCGGGTGGCCATATCGGCGAACTTGAACTGGATGGCCTGGAGTTTGGTGATGGGCGAACCCCACTGGACTCTGGTTTTTGAGTAAGCGAGGGCTTTTTCGTAAGCGGCCTGGGCGATCCCGAGCGATTGCGCGCCGACGCCGATTCTTCCTGTATCGAGCGACTGCATTGCGTATATGAAGCCGTGGCCTTTTTTGCCGATTAGGTTATCTTTAGGGACTTTAACGTTGTCTAATATAAGTTCGGTAGTGTCGGAAGCCCTTATGCCGAGTTTTTTTTCTATGGTGCCGACCGAGAAGCCTGGATAGCTTTTTTCTACAACGAAAGCGCTCATGCCGCGGGCGCCTTTATTTTTATCGGTCATGGCTATTATGGTGAATATTTCGGCGGTAGAGCCGTTGGTGATGAAGGTTTTTCTGCCGTTTAAAAGCCAGTGGTCGCCTTTATCTTCGGCGACGGTGGTCATGGCTGAAAAATCGGAGCCGGCGCCGGCTTCGGTGAGGCCGAACGCGCAGAGTTTTTCGCCGGAGGCCAGCTGCGGCAGGTATTTTTTCTTGAGCTCTTCCGAGCCGTGTTTGACTAAAGCGGATACGCCGAGCGAATTCTGCACGGCGAGGATTACGCCGCATGCCGCGTCGGCTTTGGATATTTCTTCTATTACAAGCGTCACGGTAGTGGCGTCGAAATCCATTCCGCCGTATTGTTCGGGTATCATCATTCCTAAAAAGTTGAGCTCCGCCATTTTTTTAATGATAGGCCAGGGAAATTCTGCCTTTTCATCGTATTGCGCGGCCGTCGGGGCTATTTCGTTTTGAGCGAACTCGCGCGCCATGTCGCGGATTTGAATTTGATCTTCGGTAAATTCGAAATTCAATTTCAATTTCTCCTTTCAATATATTGTTAGAATATATGCATAATGCAAAAAATCTGAAAATATTTTATCACATGAAGATTAACCGTGTCAATAAAAATTAAAAAACGGTAGCGACTAACAATTAAATTTTAGTAAATAAATATAAAAATTCAGTGATTTTTTTTAAGAAACTTGACAATGCATGATATTGGTGGTAAAATAATTTACGAAATTAAAAATTCGATGTTATTGCTTGATATTTTATTGGCGGTATTTTCCAGGGTGTTTGCAATAAAATTCTAAATTTACAGGAGGTATTCTAATGGTAAAACATTTCGGAATCAAAAAAATGGCGGCTCTGGTCATGGTAGTTTTCGCTATGGCCGTTTTAGCCGGATGCGGCGGCGGTTCATCTAACGCCGTAGTTAACGAGCAGGTTCCTCTTTCCGGTTCCAACACGGTAATTGCAGAATCGGTCAAAGTGGAAAAAACGGGCGACACCGTTACCGTCAACTATCAGACTTCTTCTCCCGTTAAAAAAGCGTATGTCGTAACTTCGGATTTTGCGTTCAATAACGCGCCTTTATGGTCCGAATTCAACGAAGTGAAGACCGAAGACGGATTGAAACACACCGCCACTTTTAAAACCGCTAAAAAAACGAGCTTTATGATATATGCCAGCCCGCAGGATAAATTCGACAACGGCGGAAAAGGCATAGAAATAAAATAGTGTAGAGTGAATAGTTGAGGCTGGGGCTCGCCCTGCGAGTTCTATATATAAAATAAAAAAACGCCTTATCTAAATTTCCAAAAGACCTTTAGTTCTAAACTATCCACTCTGAACTCTCAACTATTTTAATATTTTACCTGTATGGTATGATAAAGAATCTTAAAATATCTATAGAAGTACCAAATAAAAATAAAAAAACGAGGAGTGAACAAATGAGAACAAGGTTAATAGCGGCGATAATTTTAATCGCGATTTTATTTTCGACGGCGGCGTTCGCGCAGACTCCGCAGAGCATCACTTTAAGGCCCGGATTCACGTTCGTCAGCTTCACCAATACTCTTTCTATAACGCCCGCGCAGTTTAAGGCGTTAAACTCGGCCATAGAAGACGTTTATTTATATAGCGCCGTCGCCGGCAGCTTTTTGAGCATCAGCGAAGGCACGCTTACAAGCATTGCGGCCGGCAAGGGTTACATCGTTAAAAGCGGGGCCGCTTCTAACGTTGTAATATCAGTTTCGGGCGCCGCAATTTCCACTATCGGAAATATAACTTTAAAAGCCGGCTTCAACCTGGTCGGTTTTTCTAAAGTCCCCGTCAGCATGACTTTCAAACAATTAATGGAAGCATATTCCATGATAAAAGGCATATATAAATGGAGCCCCGCTGCCGGCAGCTTCATTCAGGTCGTCCGCGACACTAACGGCACGATCGTTCTTTTAGACACTACAGATCCTACATTTACCGCCGGAGATTCGTACTTTTTTAATTTAACCGGCGACACCACCATTAATTACGACGGCAACAGCATCGTAATAGGCGCGAGTCCCGTAGATCCTACGGTTAAAGCGGCTGAAATAGCCGGAACTATCAATTCCGCCGCCGGCATGGCCGAGCTCGGATTGAATTATCAGGCCGCTACCGGCGAAGCGTTCGACGTAACGCTCGTTGATTCGGACGGCAACACCGTTTCTTCCATAGCGCTCGACGCCAATGAAACCAACCCCAAAACGGTTACCGACGGCGCGCCTTATTCGTTTAAAGTAAAAGATTTCACTAAAGCATATAAAGTAATAGCCAAATCAAAGACCACTATCAATAAGATGATATCGGTTTTCGTAGGCAAAGTGAAAGCCGAAGAAAAAATAACCAACCGCGACGTCACTCCTATTTCAACGGCCATAGGCATGATTTACGCCGACGCTTCAAAAGACGCGGTTACTTTCAAAGCCGAAGAAGAGGCTAAAAAAACCGACGCTAACTTTCAGAAGAGAATCGCGCCTTATGTGAGCGATCTCGAATCCAAGCGCCAGGCGCTTCTTAAAGACCAGGTTTACGACACTCCGGAAAAGCTTGAAAAAGCTTATAAAGACGCCGTAATAGGCTCTTTAGACCCCAACGAAATAGCCGTGATAAAAGAAGGTCTCGACGCGGTTATAGGCAAGCTCGAAGCGCAGCTTACGATGCTCGAAAAATTAAAAGACACCCTCGCTTTAATAGCTACCAGCGGCCAGCGCCAGAACGAAACCAACGTTAAAAGCGCCCAGGGCAAGCTTGAAACTATTATCACTTCCACAAACACCGATACCTCCAATCAGGAAGTCAATAAAGACGCTAAAATCGCATACGGCCTCGTCTGCAGCGATCTCGGCGAAATATTCAAAAACAACGTAAATTCCAGCACCGCTTCCGCGGCCGCAGGCGCCCGTTCGTTAATGGCGGCCTATCAGGTCATGAGCGAAGTTAATACGCTCGCCGAAGCCGAATTTAAAAAAGGCTACGAAATGACCAAAAATATTACGCTGACCGATGCGGACAACGCAAAAGGCCGCGACAAATCGCTGGCCGCAGCTATACTTAAAAACGCGTCGGAGCTGGCTATTTCCGATCCCGCAAAACTGGACGAAGCCAAGCAGAAAGCCGACGTTCTTATTTCAAAATTCGAATCGGAAGGCACTCTTGCGGTAGTTCTGCCTACGGGCGAAATTTTAAATAAAGACAAGATACTCGAAAAGAAAGGCGACGCTTTAATAAACGCCGGCCGTCCATCGGAAGCGGTAGAAGTGTTCGAAGAAGTCAGCGAAGGCAAAGTTAAAAATTTCGGCCTCGGCCGCGCTTTCCTCGGCCTCAACGATATAGAAAACGCATATAAAAACCTTAAAGACTCCGTTAAAACGGTTGTTAAATCCGCTAAAGGTTTCGAACTCCGCATGAACGAAGAGCAGAATTTTCCGAAAGTAAACGAAGCGCTTTTCGCTTTCGCGGCCGTTATAGACAGGATCAAAAACGCTCCGGCCACGGACGCCGCGCTTACCGCGGTTAAACAGAGATTAACAGCTCTCGAGCAGAGCGCTTCTTCCGACGCGGAAAAAATACTTGTAGATACCAATGTAACCATCGGCGGAATCATTAAAAACATAAAACCGACCACTAATTTCTTCGCGGTCGGCAAAAAGCTTGTTCTCGATAATCCCACACAGCAGGGTTTCGGCGAAAAATTCGTCGATTTAAAAGACGACACCGATTCGGTGAAACTCGCTTTCAATAAAGCTATGGCGCTTTTATTCAAAGCCAATAAGATAATGGACGAAGCCCGCGTTCTTACCGTTTTAGACGAACGCAAAAAACTTATATACGCGGGAACCGACGGCACCGGCACTATCAGCGCGTTAGCTAACGGCACGGCCCTGAAGCTTCTCGAAGAAGCCGACACGGCTTTCGAAGCCATATTCAACAATCCCGCTGTAATCAATCAATTAAAAGGCGACGCCCGTTATCACATGGGCCTCGTGCTTTTAGCGCAATACCGCGCGCTCAAACTGGTCGAACTCGAAAATAAAGAAATAATCGGCCTCGCGAAAGAAATATTCCTTGAAATACGCGAAAAGATAGCCGAAGCTCACTTCGCGCATCTTTCCTTCGCTATAGTCGAAATGATAAGGACCGTTGAAAATATTGAAAAACAGATGGAAGGCATCGTAGCCGAAGCCGGCGGCCTTCTCGAAATGGCCGATTCGATAATGAAACGCGCCATGAGCTTCTATCACGGCAGGGAATATAAACTGGCCATCGAACAGTTCCAGAAAGCTTTCGATAAATTCGAAGAAGTTTATAATTCCACCGACGCGAAGATAACGGTTAAAATGAAGGAAGCGGCCCTCTACTATGGCGCTTTCTGTCTGCATTACAAATTCAGGCTTTTAACGGTTAAAGACGAAGTGATAAAAGTAAAACTGCTTGAAAGGTTAAAACTTTTCAGGCTTAAATTCCCCGAATCCAATTTCGTGAACTCGGTCCGCGACATATTAAACGAGCTCGAATCGGGAATAGCCCTCCAGAACGCCGGCGAAATAGGCGTGAACATAGTTATCGACAACAAACCGCGCCCCGGCGCCGAATTCAACAGGGCCCTTTCGCTGATCGAAAAACTGCGCCTGTATTATAAAAACAACTTCTCCACGATGGAAATTGAAACCGCTTTTTCGTCGGTGGAAGTGGCTTTAAAAGCCATAGTCGATGATTTGAGCGTCGATCCTAAATACGTCGGAAATATCACGGCCGAAATAGACCTTAAGAGCCTCAGGGCGATGGCTAAGTTCCAGCGCGCCATATTGAATATGGAACGCTATATGATGCATAAATTCAAAGACGTTAATTATAAAAACATAGCGCTCAAGCTGTTCAACGAATTAATCACCGAATTCCCCGAACAGCCTTTCATAGAAGAAGCCAAGAGATTGGTCCTTCAGCTCCAGAACGAAGGCCAGGTAGTCGATCAATTCGTAGAAGGCCGTCCTATATTCGCCAATATTTACTACTCGCCCCGCGTTATCGAACTGGCTTCGAACATGCTGCGCGAAGTTAATATAGCCATAGACGTAATAGTGCCCGATACCAAGGCCGTCAATCTGGTAAGCGAAGTTAAAGTAGAACTGAAAAGATTTGGAAATCCTGTTTACTTAGATGACGCCGCCCAGAATTTAGTTGCGGTTGCTCTTACCAGAAATGCTACCAATCAGAATAAATGGGAAGGCAAGCTTAATCTCGGCGCTAATATAGCAGCCGGCGTTTATGACGCCATAGTGACCGCGGTATCCGCGACAGGCGTTAAAGCCGAAGCCATATTCCCCGTAGTAGTGAGAGGCGCGGCTGAACTCGCAAAGATAAAATTCGTAGAAATCTTAAGCGGCCCGGCCCTGAAAGTAGTTACGGAAGGCACCGATTCGGTGGTTTATGTAAGCGTAATGCAGCCTAACGTGGTTTCGTCGATGTTCGACAACAAACTCACGCCTGTGGCCGAAGTTCCCGCTCACATCAAATTAAACGCCGTAACCGGCGAAACGGGCAAATTCCTGCTCGACATAAAAAACAACCTTTCGAGCCTTAAAGCGGGAAATTACATATTCCTCTTCAAATTAATAAGCGCCTCTTCGACCGATCTCGAAGCCGCGCTCAATAATCCCGTTCACATGCTGCAGTTCCCGTTCTTCATAAAACAGGAAATCGAAACCAGCCTCAAAACCACGATAGAGCCGGTTTATAGAAATATAATAACCAATTTCAACGACGTTTCAAAGACCGGCGCTGAAAGAATAGCCGCTTACGAAAAAATGTTCGTAATCGAAAATTTCTCGATGGACGCCGCTAAACGTGAAATCTGGATCAAATTAATGGATTCCCTCGACGGCTTCAAAGTATCGGTAGTCGACGAGCCGTTTATAGAATACGATCCTAACGTAGCCGGCCGCGTAATAGTCCGCGTGCCGTGGAAAATAGAAGGCAAATACAAAGTAGATATGTTAAGGGGCCTTTTCTTCGCCGACGGCACGGTATTAATGCCTCCCGGCAAAATCGGCTTCATGCTCCAGAATTTCTTCATAAAAACCGACCATTATTTCGTAAAGACGCTCGACGGCAATTCCTGGGGATTGACGAAGCCTGACGTTTCAAATAAAACGACCGATCCAGTAGTGGTTCCAGTTGAAAACAAGCCTGTAATAACTAAAATAGGCGGAATCTCAATTCCTTCCGACGGCACTGCGGCAAAGCTCGGAGATTTAACCGTCCAGCCTTTCGCGGTTATAGAAGGATCAAGGCTTAACGCTTTAACCGGCGAAAAGAGAGTTATAAAAGTCCACAATCCTAAATTCGTAGTACCTGTGTTCTTATGCGATAACGGCAACGCCGACTGGACCGACTCTTCGATTAAATTCAGCACCGCTCCGCTTAAAGGCGTTACGGGCATGAGCAGGATCGAATTGTTCGATTCGAAATACGGCACGGTATTCGCCGCTCCCGTAGAATTTTCGACTTCGTCGGTGGTAGTGACTTCTAAAGTTATAATTACCGAAATCATAAGCGGCGCTAAATCTTCTAATCCATTCGGCCTTATCCGCCCGTTCGAAATAGACCGCACGAAAGAGCTCAAGCTGAAAGGCGATATGATGCTTCCCGCAAGCGGAACTTACAGCTTGAGATATTTCAAAGCCGCGGTCGATCCTGCCGTTCAGGGCTCGTTCGTCGAAATAGCCAAATCGGGTTCAGCTTCCTGGACAAATTATGAAATAACTATAGCCGCCGCTTCGCTTCCTTCGGTTGAAAATATAGCGGACTATAAGGCTACTTCGCTTGTAATCTGGGATGACGCGGCGAACAGGCCGGCGTCCAGCCAGATGCTCGTGCTGTTCAGAGGCGCGGCCGTTCCCGTAACTACAATGGTAATCGATATGGTAGATAAGCAGCCCGCCTCCAATGTGATCACGCTGCTTCCTCCCGCTGACGGCGCCGGAACGATAACCAGATTCGACATCGCGGGTAAAAACCTGAAACACCCCAACAAAATGCGCGCGGATTTGATGTTCTTTATAAACAATGCTATCGAAGTTGTTCCTATAGCGTTTAACGATTCCGCAAACTGGGGAAATGAAACTGTATCTGTGGCCCTCGACTGGGCGAAACTCGCCGGCAAAACCAATTTCGGCGCGGTACTGGTAATATTCGACGAAATTCAGCGTATCGAAGTCACCGCCAGAATAAAGGTAAAATTCGTTTCCGGCATTCTCCCTCAGCCAAGTTTCGTCAGAATAATCAAAGGCATAAACAATATAACTTCGGAAGTTAAGCTTTACGACGATTCATGGGGCGCAACGCCTCCTGCGGGCGCGCTTCCGAGCGACGTTAATATAATATACAACACGGTTCCCATGATACACTTAACGGGCGACAGTTTCGGTGTTTACCTCCAGGGCGCGCAGATAAAATTCAGAACGGCGTTAAGGGAATATATGTTCCCCGTCAAACAGCTCGACTGGATGGATAAAACGGTTCACGCGGCCGTCGACGCTTCTCTCTCCGTCGAATTATCAAGCAAAATAGGCATACTTTCGATAGTCGACGCGGCCGGCGCTATAATATCCAACAGGCTTTACGTAAGGTTCGTTCAGCCGGTCACTCCTGAGCCGGTTAATTTCGCGCTGATATCGCCTTCCTTCGCGGCCAACGGTACGATACCCGTTGAATTCACCGGAACCGGCGCTAACGTGTCGCCGGAACTGCGCTGGACGGGCGCTCCCGCGGGCACGGTCAGCTTCGCGCTGGTATGCGAAGACCCCACTCACGACGCAGCCAATCCGTATTTACACTGGGTATTATACGATATACCCGCTTCGTTCACCGGCCTTCAGAGAGCTGTACCGCAGGGCGCTACCGTTACTCTCAACAATGTCACCATGAAGCAGCTCGCGACGTATGCGGAAAAAGTCGGCTACGACGGCCCTAATCCGCCTACCGGCGAAGTGCATGTTTATAACTTCAAGCTTTACGCTTTGAAAGCGGCTCCCGGCCCGCTCGTTAACGGCATGGTAGCGCTCAGGGCGTTTATCGCCAATAACGTTTTAGGCGCGCCCGCGGTTTTAAACGGCAAATTCGTCATAAACAGCGTGGTTCCTCCCGTTACCGGCGCGAAATACTTCAAGCTCAAAACGGCTCCTACGGCCGTTCCAGCCGCTCCGTCGTTTCAGACAGGCACGCCTTCCACGGTAAATTTTGACGCAAATCTTCACAATGTTAAAGTTTACGATCAGCTCAGCGGAATAGTATATCCTGCCGCCGGCGATCCCACTAATCCTGCCGGTTATATGAGCCAGATACCTATAGACGGCACGCCTAAAATAATAGTTCTTGAAATAATAGAAAAGGCTACAGGCAACACTTTAGCGCGTAACATAGTAGGCAAATGCCCGCTTATAACTGAATTGCCTGCCGAAGTAAAGGCGCTTGAACTTCAAAATCCGCCGATCGATATCAAAACGACCACATCTTCGATGCTTGCGTTTGAAAAGCTCGGCAACAACGTTCCTAATCTCCCTGCTTTCGATTTTAAAAATATGACTCCTTTATCAGACGGTGTTATAGCTAAAGTAATGCAGGCTACCGACACCACCGCGTTTATGAGCGAACTTCAGAAAGCGGTAGGCGGTTCCGGAGTAATCGACAATATAATACTCGCGAGACAGGGCGTAAAAGAAGCGCAGGCGGGCGTAACGCAGATCCGTCAGGCTATACAGAACTATCCTATGATGCCTGAAACTTTAAAAACAGGATTATCTACCGGCGCGAGCATGTTAGAAAGCAGCATGGCCGACATAAAAGCCGCTCTTAATATGGTGCCGGCGACTAATATTCCAAACCCTGCGGCAACAACGGAATTACTTAAAGCATACGTTAAACTGCTGAATGAAATTCCTAAAATAAAGGAGCACTTTGCTACTTTAAATACGTATGGCGCTAACATACCGCTTACTATGTTTGATACGGTTCCGTCGAGCATCACGCTTCCCGGCGCCAACGGAGCTACGAACACGGTTAACAATAGTACTACCGCAGCCCAGATCGCCGAATATGTAAAAGCGATACCTTCGCTTCCGGCGGGAACGGTTATTCTTAAATAATAAAAATAAGAAATAAAAATACACAATTGATTTATAAACGGGAGTGAATTTTTCACTCCCGTTTTTTATTTTGTTCATAAAAAAAGGGAATGTTGACAATATTATTTTTTTTTGATATACTAATATTTATTGAAAACACTGGAATTTTCAGTTAAAATACACGATAAATTTGAGTATTATAGTAATTAATATTATTAAAATCAATAGGAGAGTATGAAATGACTAATTCAAGTTTTTTAACAAAATTGTTTGAACAAATGCAGCCAAATGATTATGTTCAATTACTAATTTTTTTAATAATAGGTGGATTTTTGATAATTTTTAATATAGTTTTTGTTATAAAACTTTTATCGATACCTGATAATGTATTAAAAATTAAAAATGCCGTTAATGAAATTACCTCAAGAGTTACTAAAATTGAAGGCGACATCAAAGATTTATATAGAACGGCTAATTCGATTGAATCCCTGAAAGGCGTGATGGTGGAAATAGCTGAAATAAATAAAAATACCGTTTCCGGCTCGAAACAAATTATTGAACAATTGATAAGCATCAACAAAAATTTGGAAAAAATAAACGATAAAAGTATTATAAAATAAGTTTATAATTTTTTCTATACAAAAATAAATATATGAGGTGGTTTAAGTGCTCAGGCTATTAACTTCGGTAATGGTTTTAATTTTGTTCATGGCAATGATAGCTGGGTGTTTTGCAGATGACGATACGGCTACAGTGGCGTTATCAAGCAGTCAGACATTGGAGATTGAAGGCAATCTTCCAAATTTAAATGCTCCTGTTCTTAATTCAACGGCCGACCACGCGGCGGGAATTGGAAATTCAGACAAATATTCATTTTCTGTTATAGACAAGGATACAAACGTTGAAATCGGAACCGTAATCGCTAATGGCAATTCATTTAAAGCTACGATTGGCATTTTAAATATGAATTTATGCCCTGTTATTAACGTTAAAGAAAGCAAGAGCGGAAGAATAATATACTCTGCTCTTTTCGGAAAAATACCGTCCGCGAGCGAACTTCCGGCCGCAGTTAAAACGCTTAAAATTTCCGGCATATCGATAGATGCTATGACAACCGCGCGAGCTCTTATCGCGTTGGAAAATAAAATATCAATAACGGAAACACTATTCACCGTATCAACCTCTGAAGTTCAAGCCGGTACCTTTATAAAGAATTATAACGGTCAGAAAACAGCTATTGATAACCATCTCGAAACGAAAATTATCGGCTCTGATAATGTCAATGAATTCGCTAAAGCGGTTACCGCTGTAGCCACGATATTAACATCTTCGAATATTTCTGATAATGTTAAAAATACAATAGCGCCTTCAATTACAAATGCAACACAGCTTCTGACTGCATTCGTAAAGCTCGCTAAAGCAAATGATGGCGTTTTAAAAGCGGTAATGACAGCCAACCATACGGCAAATGAAATCAGCCTTTCTAAAATCCGCATTTGTTCGGATACGGATGATCAGACAATGGCCACAATCATAGCGAAATTAAACGTCATTGAAAAAGTTGATAATCCTTCATTTACACCTGATACAGGAACATACACACAGTCACAAAATGTTACGATAACATGCCAAACGACAGGAGCAGCTATTTATTACACGCTGGACGGAACAACTCCGACCGCGTCAAGCGCTCTCTACACTGGTGCGCTAAATGTTTCCACCACTTCCACAATCAAAGTCATCGTCATTAAACCGGGGATGTTAGATTCATATGTAGTTACAGCGGCTTATACTATAAATATTCCCGTTCAGCAGGCCGCGACGCCAGTATTTAGCATAGCTGCCGGGACCTATGCCGCGACACAATCGGTTGAAATTACATGCGCTACTCCTAATGCAAAAATTTATTACACGCTGGATGGAACCGCTCCGACTTCATCGAGCACTCTTTATTCTGGCACGCTAAGCGTTTCGATAACAAGCACGATAAAAGCTATCGCTATCAAAACTGGCATGGCCAATTCAGATATCGCAATGGCTAATTATACAATAAATATTCCCGCGCTTCAGGTAGCAAAACCTGTTTTTAGCGTTCTTGCCGGAACATACACGACGGCACAAACTTTAACGATAACCTGCGCTACTCCTGGTGCGATAATTTACTATTCGACGAATGGCTCCGATCCTTCTAATTCGTTATTAATATATACGGCATCGATAACTATAGCGACCGACATGACGCTTAAAGCTATAGCGAAGAAAGCCGGATACATCGACTCGTCAATTGAAAGCGCGGACTATAAAGTAAGCGCGCCGACTACACCCTTTACGCTCAGCTCCACGGGGCTCACCAATTTAGGTGCGCTGCCTTCGAAATATGCAAAAGCGAACGCTAACGTTTCGCCAGCGTTCACATGGGGTACACCGCCCGCAGGCACCAAAAGCCTTATGCTCGTTTGCGTGGATGATAACGGTACCCCTACGAATTCAATGGCCGACTTTATCCAGTGGGGTATTTATAACATTCCTCCAACGGCTACCGGCCTTGCTGAAGGCATAGCGAAAGGTGCGACCGTGACATCGGGAGTTCTTTCGTCAGGCAGCGCCGCACAGGCCATGAACGACTATGGCAACACCGGCTATGACGGGCCCGACCCTTCGGCCGGCGCGGCGCGTACATACGCATTCCAATTGTACGCGTTAAATGTCGAGCCGAACATACCGGTGGGAGCTAATAAAGCAACGATACTGCCGATAATTATTTCAAATGTTATAGCCGGAACTAATCTGACCGTGTTTTATCAAAAATAATAAAAGAAAAATAACAACCAGCCTGTGTTTTAATGCACGGGCTGGTGTTTTTTTATTTGAAAAATGATATAATACATTATGTGGTGTCAGCAAAGAAAATGACGTATGTTTCTAAATCAGAGTAGTTTAATATTTATTCGAAAGTGAGTATAGAATGAAAAAATGGGTTTTACGGTTATTATTTTTGATTCTGCTGGTTGTAGCCGGCGGGTATATATACATGTATTTTACCGGCAGGTATTATTATTTCGACGCCAAAAAATATATCTATGATAATTTCCTTGCGAAAGAGCCCGAAGAAATTAAACTATCCGACTCATCCGACTCAAATATAACGGTGACTCCGGTACTCGACATCAGGATAGATAAAAAGAAAAACATGATATTTTGCTCGACGGTGCAGATGGCATGGAATGAATTAACGAAAATTAATGAGAAAATCATAGAAATATCCAAACCATCCGAATATGTGTCCAAACTGAATTTATTGGCAGACCAGCTTCCGCTCTTGTCTGAAGATGCATATTTGGTAATGGCCGGTCTGGCCAATTATTTGACGCCTCAGAAAATTAAAGAGGCTTTAAAAAGTAAATTTGGAAAGGTTTTACCTGCCTCCGAGCTTGATATAAGTTTGAATGAAATTAAGCAGGGTGATATTTATTCGTTTTCATTTCTTTTTAAAAATTTAATTTTCAAAAAAGAATTCAAAAAAATAGACAGGCATTTGTTTAAATTCAACGGCAAAAAATCATACGTAAAAGCATTTGGATTCTCGCCCGGATCATCTGAAAAAGAAGAAATGATAAAGCAGTGCGATGTATATTATGACAAGAAGAATTCATCGATTTCTAATAATTTTTTTGTGATAAAAATGAAGACGAAATCGGATTCGGACGAGATCGTAATATCAAACTTTAATCCTGAAGAAACTCTTGAAAAAACTTATAAGTCGATTAACGATTTTATTAATAATCCAGAAAATAAGGGATTAATACGAAATGATTCTTATTTGAGGATACCAAAAGTTCATTTTAATATATTAATAAATTATAATAATATGTGTGGCGAAATAAAAACTGGAAAATATAAAAAATATTTAATCGGCAATGCTATCCAAAAAATTAAATTTAATTTAAATGAAAAAGGTGCGTATTTATTATCATATGCTCTAATTACTTACTGTGTTGGAGAACTTGAAAAATTTATTATCGATCGACCATTTTTCATTTATCTCAAGGATAAGGAAAAAAACGCACCCTATTTTATGACGTATATAGCCGACGATACTTTATTAGTAAAAAGCGATGAACAAGGAGAATCTAACAATGAAGATCGTTAAATTAATAACTATTGCCGTTTTAATTCATTTATTTCTATTTCAGTCATTGAATGCTCAAACATCTTCTCAAACTGTTATTCTAAAAGAAGGGTTCAATTTTATCAGTTTTACGGTAGTTCCTTCGATAACCGCACAGCAATTAATTCAACAATATCAAAACATTGAGGATATTTATTTTTATAATCCTTTCGCTGGAAGTTTTTTAAGTTACAACGATGGAAATTTAAGTGCTTTAGGAAGCGGAAAAGGTTACATAATCAAGGCTAAATCACAAACTGAAATTTCAATTACTGGCGAGGCTATTACAAATACGAGCGATATCATTTTAAAACCCGGATTTAATCTAGTGGGTTTTTCAAAAATATCAGGAACGACAAAATTCAAGGAGTTCGTCGAAAAATCAAATAAAATACAGGGTATATATAAGTGGAATTCAGGTTCTGGAAGTTTTATTCAAGTAATAAGAAATAATAATGCGACGATGGTTGAGCTGCTGGATGGAGTTGACCCTGCTATTTCCTCCGGCTCATCTTATTTCATAAAAGTAACGCAAGAAACCGTTATCTCTTTTGACCAGGAATATATCAAAATCGATGGAGAAATAACTCAGAATAAAATTCAATCATTGTCACTAAGCAAACAATATGATAATGTAAACGCAGGTTCTAATTACGACTTGAATAAAATTATTATAAATGCTGATTATTCTAATAATGACACTAAAGTTATTAACGGAGTATTATGGAGCGTTAATAGCGGTAATGGAAAAATCGAAAATAATCAATATTTTAATTCTCTTGAAACCGGTACGGTAATTTTAAGAGCGAGCTATACCGAAAATAATGTGTCAATTTATGCTGATCTTAACTTATCTATTATCGCTCCACCACAGATTCTTGAGATGAAATCGGCAATATTGAATCAAAATGGCGGTGAAATTAAACTTGACAGTCAAATATCTTATGCTGTATTGCCTGGTGCATTAAATGATTCGGCTGAAGTTATAATTGCCAAAATAAATAATTACAATGAATTATATAAAGATAAAACCATTATCAGGGTTGAATCTAACAGTGATATTTCACTCGGTAAATTAATGATTGATTTAGGGCCTGAATCTACTACTGATAATATCAGTGTATATATGTACGGTGAAAATGATATAACCGTTTTTAAAGGGCAAATAGAAAATGGAAAATATTCAATAAATATTGATAAAACGGCATCGCCAGTTTTAAAAGCACCTAATTTGCGTTCATATTTCGGATGTAGCAATAAGGAAGAATTTATAGTAGAAAAATTTGAAAATCGTAAATATCCGACTGATTCAAGGATAGAAACTTTAGTCAATACTCCATCGTCATCTCCGATAAAAATGCCTTACTATGCTCAGTATAATGCATATTCTTGCTGGGCGGCTACAGCATTAATGCTATGTAAAGGTTATAATAATAATCTGCCAGATGATTTTAATTCAATATATAAAATTTATACGTGGAGAAATCAGATTAAAACATTAGGATATGACGTAATCCCTTATACAGATTCTGTGAAGTATTTTTTTAGCTCCGGTGAAGTTTATGACGAAAAATTTAAAAATAAATTAGCTTCTGTAGCGGGCTGTAAGATGGAAAAAAAGTTTTTTGCAAACCGTTATGCTTTTGCTGCATATGCAATTGATAAAATATCTAATGGAATTCCATTTCAGCTGCATTACGCAAATGAAGGTGATAATATTTTTGGTAATATTCATGCTGTTTTAATGATTGGTTATTTGAATAAAACCAAAATCGATAGTTCAACAAAACTTCAAGAAACATATAATGAAATTGAATTTATTGTACACAATTCAAAATATGATTCTCCTAATACATCTGGAATGGGTGTATATGGAGTTAAAAAGTTAGATACACTTTGGGATGAGCTTAAAAACATTCAATATTTTCTTGTTTTTTCTCCAGTGGATACTCCTGCTCGAACTACATTTTTACAAACTTTACAAACAGTTCATTTACCGGATTATGACAGATACGATTATGAAAATGTAGAAAAAGATCCATATAGAGGAGAAAGCATAAATAGACCAGGCGTGTATTTTCAATTTTTAAATCAGCCGAATTATGTTTATACATGGGCGCCATCGACATTAAATGGATATAAAATCATTAGTATAAATGGACAAGAATGTAAAAATGATGAAGTTGGTGAATTTGATAAAATTGAATTCAAAAATATGTATGTGACAGAAACTGTAAAATCAACAGAAAATTTTAAAATGGTTATTTCTATTAATGATAAAACAATTTCGCCAGTTGAAACAAATGGATCAATTATAATTTCTGACGGGTTATTTAGATTTGAAAATTATTACCCTGATAACAATTATAACATAAGTAAAAATTTTAAGATTGATTTGAGTGATTTTAAAACAAAAATTTCACCTCAAGATGGTATAGATTTTAAACTGGCGGTTAAAATATTGTATAAAGGCTTTTTTAATGATGCACCTTGCGATGGCTTTGATGTTAAATTCAAGTACCGAAAATTATTCCTAACTTCTGATACTTTGATAGATTCCCAAAATTTAAAAGCGCCATTTTCGTTTAATTTAATAGCTGGTTTTTCTGATGCTTCAACGCTTCAATCCGACCAGTTAATTTGGAGTGTAGATAAAACCGACGGTAAAGTGTCAGTAACTAACGGAATTGTTAATATTGCAACTGGAGCCAGCGGGAAATATCTCATCAAAGCTATTGTCAAAGAAACCGTTGCGATACACGGCGGCAAAGAAGCCACATACGAAATCAACGTGAATGGCGGCAGTGAAGAACAATTAGAATTTAAAATAGTTCCAGAAAAAATCACCGTTCAAATCGAAGAAGGCAAAACCGCCGTGACTGCTTTTAGCGCAAAAAGCATAAATAAAATAACAAATGAAGAAAAGATTTTAACAACCGATCTTAAGTGGGAAGTCGAGCCGGCAGACGATAGCAGCTCAATTGACAGTAATGGAAACTTTAGCTGTAAGAAACCGGGTACATATAAAATAAAATGTAAGTGGACGATGCCTTTGCGTGCGCCGGAAGCTAACTTGGCCGGTGTATCAAGACAGGTGGCGGAAACCAAAGAATATGAAGCGTATGCGGAGTTTATAGGATGGTCTTGCATTATAACGGCGCAATCAACCGCCGTCCTTCCAGGCCGCTGGCTCGATGTAGGCTGCGAATTCAAGCCTGACAGCGTTTCGCCGTTAAATATAAAATGGTGTCCGGCCGGCGATGACGCGAATCTGACGCGATGGATGAAAACCGGCGGCGACTCAATGCGTGCGTCATATATATTTCCGGATATTGCAGGAAAAGAAATTTTTGATATAAAATGTGAATATGGATTCAGTAACGATCCAGTAAGCTATAAATCTATAAAGACGATAAATGTTAAGCGTCCGAAAATTATCCCTGAAGCACCTTTTATACATGCT